>CALLAG010000092.1 GCA_938002705.1 uncultured Saprospiraceae bacterium
GAATGTGCCTAAAGGTATACCTATCACTTATTAAAATATTTGTAATATCTTTACACATCTATAAAAATACAAAACACATAAGATGATACGTTTATTCATAGTCCTAACAATTGCTATTCTTTGTTCATGTGGTAATGCTCCTCAGAGACCAGAACCAATATTAGATCAGAATTACCAGCCTACACCAGTAGGAGGAGCGGCAACTAATGCAGTGACACCTCCTGCTCCAGGAGCAGAACCAGCTCAGAATGCAGCAGGCGTATGGCACTATACATGTCCTACAGGATGTAGTGGTGGTGCAGGATCTGCGGTAGCTTGTGCTACATGTGGGACGACTTTAGTACACAACCAGACGTATCACTCTAATAATAATCAGCCGACGGCACCTACTTCTATAACTCCTTCTGGCGGCGTTACTTCTCCATCTATTAACTTAGGAGATGGTACTTCTATAGCACCGATAGGTGGAGCTCCAGCAGCTGCAGCACCACCAAAAGCACCTGAGCCAGCTCAGAATGCAGCAGGTGTATGGCATTATACGTGCTCTGCGGGATGTAGTGGTGGAGCAGGATCTGCAGTAGCTTGTGCTTCTTGTGGAGCTACATTAGCTCACAACGCTGATTATCACAAGTAGAGCTGTTCTGTAGCAGAACATTTTCTCCCATTTCTTATTACTATTAGGTCAGTTCATCGGAATTAATCTACTAATCATCTAATTATTAACTTAGGTTAATGAAGTAGTGCCTTATATATAATAATTTCGCGGCTGGTATTAACTCAATATGTAACTATAACTAGTATATGCGATCATTATATTTTCTATTTCTACTCATTTTCGGGAGTTCGTCTATCACCTTAAATGCACAATCCACTTCCCCATTTAAAGTAACTATTAACGGATACATCAAGGATGCTAACAATGGCGAGACACTCATAGGAGCAACCGCCTTTGTCACAGAAATATCAGCCGGAGCTACTAGTAATGAATATGGCGTCTATGCCATCGATGTACCGACTGGTGAGTACACTATAGAGTTTTCTTACCTCGGCTATGAGACGCAGACTCAGACTGTCATTCTCGATAGAGATGTCACTCTGGATGTAGAACTCGCAGAAGCTTCTACCAAGATAGAAGAAGTCGTCATTACCGGAGAGACCGAAGACGAAAACGTCACTAAAGTCGAGATGAGTGTCAACAAGTTGGACATAGGAACCATCAAGAAAATGCCTAGCCTACTGGGAGAAGTCGAGATTATCAGAGGCTTACAACTGCTACCCGGTGTGACCTCTGTCGGAGAAGGTGCATCAGGATTTAACGTAAGAGGAGGTAGTATAGATCAGAATCTTATCCTGCTAGATGAGGCGCCTATATTTAACTCTTCTCACCTATTCGGGTTCTTCTCAGTCTTTAATCCAGATGCTGTCAAAGACGTCAAACTATATAAAGGTGGCATTCCATCAAGATATGGAGGCAGACTATCCTCAGTTCTTGATGTAAGAATGAAAGAAGGTAACAATAAGAAACTGGCTGTCAATGGTGGCGTAGGTTTTATATTCAGTAGACTATCAATAGAAGCGCCTATCGTAAAGGATAAAGCATCATTTATAATCGCAGCTCGTAGATCATATATCGATGTATTATCTAAGCCATTCTTACCAGAAGAACAATCTGATTCTAGACTCTACTTCTATGACCTTACCCTTAAGACTAACTATAAAGTCAGTAGTAAGGATAGGCTATTCTTATCAGGATATCTTGGTAGAGATAATTTTGTCTTCGGAGAAGCTGCAGGATTTAGTTGGGGTAACTCTACAGGTTCATTCAGGTGGAATCACTTATTTAGCGAAAAGCTATTCTCTAACGTTACAGCATTCTATAGTGATTATAATTATAAGATCAATTTTGGCGATGATAACCAGAATGGTTTTGATTGGGATGCCAGCATAGTCAATTATAGTGTCAAGCCAGAGTTTACTTATTTTATGAATCCTGATAATCTTATAAAATTTGGAGGACAGACGATTATCTACGAGTTCTTACCGGGCAATGCCGTAGGTAGAAGTGAAGGAGAAATCAGAGACTTTGGATTACCAAAAAAATACGGGATAGAAAGTGGCTTATACATAGAAAACGAACAAACGATCAATGATAAATTAAGTCTTAATTATGGCTTAAGGTGGTCCCACTTTAACTATACTGGAGAAGGCACAGCATATACTTTTACCGATTCGGAAATACTGGGAGGTCGTAAAGAACTGGTGAGTACTGAGACATTTGATCAGTGGGAATCTATACAGACATATAACAACTTCGAACCAAGATTTGCCGCTAAGTATCAGCTGAATCCATCAAGTTCTGTAAAGTTGAGTTACAACAGAATGGCTCAGTACATACAACTTGTCAGTAATACTACAGCAAGTACACCGATAGATGTATGGACTCCTGCATCTAACAATATAAGACCTCAAGTCGCTGACCAAGTAGGCTTAGGATACTTCAAAAACCTCAAGGACAATACTTATGAGATAAGCACTGAGGTCTACTATAAGTTGATGGATAATATCGTAGACTATGTAGATAATGCGGACTTGGTATTGAATCCGCTCGTAGAAGGAGATCTCATAGAAGGCGAAGGAAGAGCTTATGGATTTGAGTTACTTGTCGAAAAAAAGAAAGGTATTATCACAGGTTGGGTAAGTTATACACTTGCCAGAACAGAAAGAAAAATTCCTGGCATCAATAATTCTGAATGGTATCCATCAAGATTTGACCAGACACATAACTTGAGCTTATCAGGCTTCTATGAGTTAAATAAGAGGTGGTCATTCAGTTCTACATTCTCATTGATATCAGGGTCACCTATTACCTTCCCGACATCAAGATATGAACAACAAGGATACGTCCTACCCCATAATAGTCTCGACTCCAGAAATAATGTAAGAATACCCGTCTATCACAGATTAGATATAGGTGCTACACTTAAGGGCAAAGAAAAGCCAGGAAAGAAGTGGTATGGAGAATGGGTATTTTCAGTCTATAATCTTTACAATAGGAGGAATCCTTTTGCTATATTTTTCGGACCACAAGGAGATACGAGAGCGCCTGTCGGTGGACCTATAAATACTGAAGCGACTAAGTTATCAGTCATAGGAAGCTTCATACCTTCTGTATCGTATAATTTCAAATTTAATTAAGACCTCAAGTCTGTTTTGTAAATAATATAAACAACTAAAAGGCACTTGATTTTATTCAATAAAAACAGCTCTTATTAAAATAGTAACTTATGAAGAATCTACTTTATATACTCGTCATACTCACTGCTGTATTATCATCTTGCGAGGACCCTATAGATGTTACGCTTATAGAGGCAGAGCCTCTACTTGTCGTAGATGCATGGTTAAATGATATAGATGAGACCCAAGTTATAAAACTCACCAGCTCTCAACCATACTTTGACAATACGCCAGCAACAGGAGTAACTAATGCTGAGGTAAGGGTAACAAGAGACGATGGAGAGGTTTTCGAATTTTCGCATACAACTAATGGTACTTACACTAATACTCTAGCTCCTAATACCGCTATCGGAACCGTCGGCAATTCTTTTACACTTAACATTAATATAGGTGATAAAGAATATGCTGCAACGACAGTACTCAATAGATCAGCACCTATAGATAGTATCAGACAAGAGTTCAGGGAGAATGAAGTCTTCGGTGATGATGGCATCTACTGTGAGTTAATATCACGAGATCCTGTAGGCCTCGGAGATACCTACTGGATCAAGGCTTATAAGAACGGCCAATATCTTAATAGAGCTTCTGAGATCAACATTGCATATGATGCGGGATTTGATTCTGGAGGAGAGATAGACGGATTCATCTTTATCACACCTATAAGAGAGCTAATTAACCCTCTCAGTGATGACCTTATACCTACTCCATGGATACCAGGAGATACCGTAAAAGTAGAAGTACATTCTATGACTGAGGCTAACTTCTTCTACATGGAGACATTCAGAGACCAGCTTATTAATAGTCAGAACGGGATATTCGCAGAACCCTTGTCTAACACAGAAGGCATCGTCGTACATACTAATGGTGATGAGAATGTCTTGGGTACATTTAATGTCGCTTCAGTATCATCTATAGAATACGTTATACAGTAAGTGCCCTGCACGATATAAATCTAAAATCAAAAAGAGAAGTGACTTCGGTTCCTTCTCTTTTTTTATGCATTATTATGCATTCATACATTTATCAAAATGAAACATATACTCATCATCGATAGTTACAGTATTAATGTACCGCTTATCACAATATATAAGCCTACAAATAAAATATATAGCTAATGAAACATCAATATAAAATAGAAGGCATGTCATGTATGAGCTGTGTGGCTAAAGTAAAATCAGCCCTACTCACATTACCAGATGTCCTATCAGCTGATGTCGACAAAGTGACTGATACAGCCACTGTAGAGATGAGTCAGCACATACCTATAAGTGTCCTACAAGAACAACTCAAAGCCAAAGACCCAAAGTACTCAATCTCTCCCATGGGAGATCACTCTATGTCATCAGGCACGACTGTAGATAGCAAGTCTGGACTTGCACAATACAAGCCTATATTTCTCATCTTCGCCTATATTCTTACTGTAACATTAATCATACAATACTTATCAGGAGGATTTGATATGATACAATGGATGCGTCATTTTATGGCAGGCTTCTTCTTGATATTTTCGTTCTTTAAGATGCTGGATCTTTCAGGATTTGCTGACAGTTATATGAGCTATGATATCATCGCTAAGCGATGGAAGGGATGGGGCCATGTCTATGCTTTTGTAGAATTAGGTCTTGGATTAGCATACTTGACTAACTGCTGTCCATTAGTGACTAATATCACAGCTTTTGTAGTCATGACCATTTCTATCATAGGCGTCTTGCAGAGTGTATTGAATAAGAAAAAGATACAATGTGCTTGTCTTGGTGCTGTCTTTGATCTGCCTATGAGTACAGTGACGATTATAGAAGATGCTTTGATGATTCTTATGAGTGGGTATATGATATTGACTTTGATTTGAGTTTAAGATTTCAATCATTTTGATATAAAATTTGCGTTACTTTATCACTCATATTATACCAGAATTATCTCATCGAATATAATTAATCTCACTTAGATTTATATGTCTCAAAGAATCCAAAATAAGTTAGGTTATCATTTCTCTAACCCTAAGTATATACTGTTCCTTCTCAGTATTATATTATTGATTATCGTACCTCCACTATACAGTATTTCTGATTCAGCGACGATCCTATTTGACATCATATATTTTATCGTCATATTCTTAGGATCATTGTATACCAGTATCAATAAACGCAACTTGATTATATTGATGATACTTGGGTCTCTGACCTACATTACACATATGTTATCGGATGCAGTATTACACTTTAAGCTACTTAATGCCCTATTCACGATAGGCTTTTTTCTTACAGTATTGATCAATCTTATCAAGTTTGTCTTATATGAAAGAATTATAGATGCCAATGGAATATACGCTGCTATATCAGGATACTTAGCTATAGGTCTTGCCTCAGCACCTCTATTCTTTATTATAGAAAAGTATTATCCTGGAGCATTTACGATTACTACGGGGCATACGTTATATGATTTTATATACTACAGTTTCATTACGTTGACCACTGTTGGTTTTGGAGATATTCTACCAGTACATCCATTCGCCAAAGCTATTACTATAATCATAAGTATCAGCGGGCAACTCTACCTGACGATACTGATCGCTATTATCATAGGCAAATACATGTTCTACTTATCAAGAAAACACGTAGACTAA
>CALLAG010000093.1 GCA_938002705.1 uncultured Saprospiraceae bacterium
CGTGGGGACTTATAGTGTCGAATTCTTACCAGAAGATAATAAAGAAAGACTAATATACACCCAACAAGTGATAGTCATAAAGTAACGGAATTATAAGATTCTAACCGTAGCATCAGAATGGAGTTTTTGCCAGGGGATAAAAAGGAACGCTTAGTCTTTACGGCGCAAGTAGTTAGGGTGGAGTGATGGCAGTTAAGTGAGGTTTTCTAAGTATAAATCATATAATAACACCTTGCTCATGACATGCCTTACTTTTTTTCTATCGCAAAAAAAAGTAACAAAAAATGCTTGGACAGCTAATTCGCTCCGCGTACCTGTCCGGCCACCCGCTTATGGAAAATTGGGTTTATGAAAGCAGTGATATATTATTGTAGAGCACCAAGCTTATATGAAGTAAATTTGTAAGGTGGAGTGATGAAGCATAGCTAAACTCATCTAAAGTAAAAGAGAATTGTGTTAAGTAAACACTCAAGATAGAATCTTGATTGTATATCAAACAGAGTTCGCTTAGCTCTTTTGCTCTTAGGTAAACTACGCTTGTCGGGGATGTGTGTGAGCTGAGCGAGATCTGACAGGTTTTAGAAACCTGTTAGATCTGAGGGTTGATCCTAACAACTCGACTCTCTCAAGATAGAATCTTGATTGTATATCAAACGTAGTTCGGTTAGCTCTTTAGCTCTTTAGCTCTTAGGCAAACTACGCTTAACGAGGCAAAGTGTATTTACCAAAAATATTCTATCAAATATGATATCTACAATGTCTATTCCTCTTATTAGGACACCTAAATAATCTTATCATTTAGTTAACACCAACCTTTCAAGACGGCCTCCCCTATTCATTTCCATAAGAAGAGTATCAGTTGTGAGATTGATGATTTTTACTTTTTTCTCCGCTTTACCATCTTCGACGGTATGGAGATAGTCTACGGCTATCCAGTATTTGCCCATTTCTTTTTCAGTACCGTAATCTATAGTATATCTCCTATCGCTATCAAAGCTGAAATCCATCTGATTATTGATCTTCTGATTAGTATCAAGAATATACCAGTCTGTCGTTCTCCAATCTCCATGAAGTAGGGCTTCATCAAATTTATCTTCGCAAGAAGAAAATAATACAGTACTGATTGTAAGAATTAGAATTGTGAAAGTCTTCATATTTAATTAATTACTGAATAATTGCCTACCAACCTAAAGCTAATAAAATGATACTAAATAATAACGATAATGTAATTACAAATTGTACTACAATAAGATAACAAATAGCAGCTGAGCGATGGCGATTTTTAATATCAAAGCAATAGGAAAAACCATCGTGTATCCAAATACCGGAATCCTATTGCCAGCTCTCGAAATCGCAAAATCAAGAATCGCAGGCTGATTAGAGACGATACCCATCAATAGACTGAATGGCATCTTCATAAATTTATATCCTATCAATAATGTCGTCGCAGCAGTTACCATACTGATGATGATACTTGCAACAAAAACCCACATGGCATTAGCACTTAAGCTCTCTATAAATGAGTGCCCAGATGAGACACCTATACCTGCAAGAAGTAGAATCAAGCCTAACTGCTGCATAGCCGTATTGGCACTATAAGGCATCGTCCAGATGATAGGACCTGTCCTACGTAGTGCTCCTAATATCAAACTTACAATTAGTGGCCCTCCTGCATAACCTAACTTAAAACTTATGTTAGGACCAAAGTTAAATTCTATAGCTCCCAGTACTAAACCCAGTGCAATACCGATTCCGAATGTAAATAGATTGATATGACTAGATGCCTTATAACTATCACCAAAGAATTCTGATAGCGATCTCAGATCTTCTCTTCTCGCAACAAACCGCAATCTATCGCCCAGCTCTAATACTGTATTATTAGAAGCCAGCATATCTACATCCCCTCTTCTGATCCTAGTGATGATGGCATTAAATTTCTTATCCAAATTCAAAGATGCAAGCGTCTTACCTACAACGAAAGGATTAGAGACGAATATCCTACGGACATCATATTTTCTTCTATCATAATCTAGATTACTATCTACTTTCTTACCTATATCTGTGATCACTTTATCTATATCTTCATTACTACCTACCATCATGATGGTATCTCCTATGTTAAATATCGTATCATAATTAGTCAAAGAAAACTGTCCGTTCTTAAATATCCTTCCGAATACGACATCCCACTTATATCGCTTATTAAGATCCCTGAGCGTATGCCCATCTACAGCTGACTGTGTTATTTCTACTGTTGCACTACTCAGGTAGCTGTCCACCGGATATTCTTTTCTAAGTGCTGCCTTTTCCTTGGTATAATCGACTTTGAGTACCTTCTCCATGATTAATATCATAATGATACCACCCATGACACCCATAGGATAAGAAAATGAGTAACCCAATACTGCATCCGCAATCATCGTCTTACCTGCATTACCAAAACAGTTATTGATATAATCAATCACTCCGGCAAGAGCAGGTGTATTGGTCGTACTACCTGCATAAGCCCCTGTAATCGTACCTGGCGTAAAATCCAATGCAAAAAATAGCCCAGCTGCTACAAGGCCTGAGAACATAAGCATCGTTACTATAAATAGGAAATCTCTAATTCCATTCTTCTTATAAGAAGCAAAGAATGCCGGACCAGAGCTTAGACCTATAGAGTATACGAATAGCACCAATCCCAGATTAGTAATCTGTACAGGGATGTTAAGGCCCTCGTCCATAGCACCAAATGCGAGACCCGTAAATAGAACTGCAGCCACACCAAGAGAAATACCCTTGATCTTTAGGTTACCCAAGAAGTAACCTATCGCCGCAACGATAAACAATAGTAATAAGGGGTTATCACTTAATAACTCAATCATATTACAAAATTAGATAATATATATTCCCCAAGCTTTAATTAACATTATATTTCTCGAGGTATGGTGGATATACGGTAGAATGTTAAATTTAAATATGTCCTCTCCTCCCCCTTAATCTCCCTCCTGATGGGAAAAACTACTTCTGTAATTATAATGGGCTTTTGTCTATATAAGAGTAATACTCTTCTAAATTCAGTTTTAAAATCAAATAGCAATCAGCATCAGTCACCTATACTAGGCACTACTGTTTCCCCCGCTCGCGGGGGCCAGGGGGTGGAACTTTAGCATGCGTCTTTATCCAATCACATATTATGACATCTACATCAACCATTTTATTTAACACCTCCCAACTGCTAAATCTTAAAACAGTGAAACCTACCTTATTGAGGTGCTCATCACGAAGAAGATCTTTCTTTTCTGCCGCTTCTGTTTCATGAGTTGCGCCGTCAACCTCAATTACAAGAAGTAATTCTAAGCATACGAAATCAACAATATAATTCAGGATTGGTCTTTCTCTTCGAAACTGGTATCCCAACATTTGTCTGCCACCTAATAAATACTTCCACATACAAGCTGCAGACTTAGGCATACCTTGTCTATTCTTTTTAGCAAAATCTTTTAGTGACTTATTGTAGTGATATTTGTTTGCTTTGCTTGCCAGTTCCATATTGTAAATTAAGAA
>CALLAG010000094.1 GCA_938002705.1 uncultured Saprospiraceae bacterium
TAGTTACACCTATGACTGAGTAGCCCTATGCTGATGCTGCTTCAGATTGAGCATATGTGCTAACGCAACAAGTAATCCACCTATGATTATGATAATGGTCCCCGCTTGTGAGAAGAGGTGATGTGTCAATATCAGAAACAATCCTGTACATGCTAATCCAAAAGAAACTTTAGAGCTTTTGCCTGAAAAATAGCCCTTAATGATAGAGCTGTATATGAATAATGCTGTGATACCTAATATGGCAAACTCAAAGAAAGGATTAGCTATCCATGAGTGTGATGATAAGATACCTGTAGACAGAAGAATAGGCATAGCTGCACAGTGGACAGCGCAGGCAAGCGATGTCGTCGTACCCCATATATCTATATTTCCTAAAGTAGTTTTCATAATATCATTAACTTCCGTAAATGCAATATTGTTGCAAATATAGATTATAAATCTTTATTTCGCATTTTGTGTTAGTATTATGATCGATCTGATTACAAATCCAGATATTTATTGATCGTTTAGAACTATCAAACTAAAAATTGAATACCACAGCAAAAAAACTACTCAAGCAGCATGGACTTCGTAATACTGCATTTAGATTACGGCTCTTGGACCTATTTATAGGTAATAAGGAGGTGGCTCTCAGTAATCCTCAGATAGAAGAGAATCTTTCTGATTTTGATAGGATCACGCTCTATAGAACTTTGAAGTCATTTGAGCAAGCGGGTATTATCCATCAAGCTATAGATGGTAGTAATGATGCTAAGTATGCCTTATGTAATGATGATTGCGATGTCCATAATCATAATGACGATCATG
The DNA here is from genome assembly GCA_938002705.1 of uncultured Saprospiraceae bacterium. Taxonomy (GTDB): domain Bacteria; phylum Bacteroidota; class Bacteroidia; order Chitinophagales; family Saprospiraceae; genus RFSX01. The sequence continues at coordinate 808 of CALLAG010000094.1, forward strand.
CACACTTCTTATGCAGTGTCTGTAATGTCACTACTTGCATAGATGGTATACTGTCTCTACCTATCAATGTGCCAGAAGCATATACCGTAGATAAGGTCCACCTTGCCATCACAGGTGTCTGTCCTGATTGTAAGGCTTAGCTAACTATAGCAGACCCCAACTCATACCCATAGCTGTATGTAATGTCAGAAAGTAAATCATCGTGTTCTATGATATTCTGAACATGCATCGAGTATTACACCAATATCTGATGGTACACAAAGTACCAAAATTGGTCTAACTTTGTTAAGGGCCTATCAGGTATGAAGGCTTTTGTTTTTACTAACATTATGAGAAATTTGCGATTAGGTTTTGATGCTAAAAGATTATTCTGTAACAAGGAGGGCTTAGGTAGCTATGCCAGAACATTGCTTATGGACATGCAGAGACTATTTCCGCAGCATGAGTACCATCTTTACACGACTGGATTTGATAGAGATATCGATACGGAGTATTTTCAAGATTCATCTAAGTATATAGTACACACACCTACTTCTGGATCTTTTCTATGGAGGTATTCGAGAATGACTCAGGATTTATTGCGAGATGAGATCGATGTATATATTGGTCTGAGTAATGAATTGCCGCATGGTCTATCTGCTACTAGGATAAAGTCGATAGTCGTCATTCATGATTTATTTTATAAATACTTTCCTAGTCAATTTAAGTTCTTAGATAGGCTTATCATACAGCATAAGTTGCAGTATGCATTATATCACGCAGATAAGATTGTCGCAGTAAGTAAGCATACGCAAGGTGATATAATTAAGCTGTCATCATCAGTCAAAGATAAGACTACAGTCATATACCAGTCGGTAAGTAAGGTATTCCGTGACCATAACCATCCTACTGATAAGGGAGATTATCTCTTGTGTGTGGGAAGCATTAATGATAGAAAAAATATAAAGCTCTTAGTAGAAGCTTATATGATACTGCCACCTGAGAAAAGGATTCCGGTCATCATAGCTGGGCAGGGCAGGGCCTATAAGGAAGAGCTTAAGCAGATGATTACAGACGCAGGATTAGAGAGCTCGTTTAAGTTTGTTGGGTATGTAAGTAATGAAGCATTAGTTGGATTATATAGAGGAGCTATGGCGTTAGTATTTCCATCCAAATATGAAGGTTTCGGTATACCTGTCTTAGAGGCTTTATCTATAGGTGTCCCTGTAATTACAAGTAGCAGCTCTTCATTACCTGAGATAGTAGGCCAACATGGCATCGTTATTGATTATAATGATACATCAGCTTTAGCGAATGCGATAAAGCATATCTCTAATCAAAAGAGTAGGTCAGAATATATAGCAGGAGTAGAAGAACACTTGCAGAAATTTGACCACGAGTTCATATGTAATCAGTACATATCTAATATCGAACGACTCTTATCCAATAAGTAATTTTTGTTTGTAAGGTGAAAATAGAAGTATTAAAATGCATATATTTGAATATCCGCAAACCGAAGATAAATCCAGGTTTCATTCTCATTATCTTGGGGTGATTGTTAGAATCACCCCTTTTTTTATGCCCATACCTCTCGTAACAATGTATGAGATAGCATCGTGATTATTTATATAACATATTAAAGATATTTTGATATATAGATAAATATAATATGTATATTCGTGTTTAATAAAAGGTTAAGCTCCTTTTGTTAGGTTTAAAAATAAGGTAAAACTACACGAATGTCTCAACTTAATCTCTTGAGAGTACCTTCTATGGGGGTGCTTTTACTTGGCATCATTATGTTAAGTATGCCATCAATTAATGGCCAAAACTCCTATTCTTGCGACATTAGAGCTAATGATCAGCTCACTACAGAGTCATCAAGGAGAGTCGCTAATCAATCAACTTCTGTTACCAGAGGGGGATATAATCCGTGGTCTGGGTTACAAAACGCAGAATTAGAAGATAGCAGACATATCTCTGTAACTGTCGATCCTCACAGGTCCAGTGAAGTCCTTAGATTAAGCAATTTTGATTTTAATTTGCCCGATAATGTAAGCATTACAGGCATACAAGTCCGTATGACGGGTAATTCTGATTCTGAGTTATCGCCATGGGAGCAGGTTGTCAGACTAACAGATGGATCAGGTAATATGATCGGAGATAACCGAGCTAATCACGAATTAGAAGGTGATGCATGGAATATAGATACGCTGACAAGCATAGGACACTGGACCTATGGAAGTAGTGCAGACTTATGGGATGCCAGCTGGTCAGCAGCGACTATTAATAATCCAAATTTCGGTGTAGCCTTACAGACTAAGAGCAGAAGCGATGAGCCTTCTACATTTAACTTAGATCAGGTCATCATTATAGTCTACTATGACTCACCGATATTGATATGTCCAGACCATGCATGTGTTCCAGTATCTGTACCATTTGATGAAGATGTCAGCAGCTACAACTGGTCAGTACAAGGAGGTATCAGCTGGGAGCCATCAAGTAATAATCCTAATGTAATAAATGTACTTGCTGAAGGCGCTGCACTCGGTGACTATACAGTCTGCCTTGAGAGAGTGTATAATGATGGGAGTAGAGAGAATTGCTGTAGAGGTATCAGTTATGCAGATTGTACTACAGGTAGTATAGGAGACTTTGTATGGAGTGATCTTAATGGTAATGGATTTCAAGATGCTGGAGAACCAGGTCTGTCGGATTGTCGAGTATTTTTATTTACAGAATCTCTACAGTTTATAGAAAGTGTACAGACGGTTAACGGTATGTACCTTTTTGAGAATTTAGCGCCGGGTAACTACATCGTACAGGTAGATCCTAAAGAATACTGCCCTACAATATATGATATATCTAATCCTACACTCAACTCTGATTTCTAC
>CALLAG010000095.1 GCA_938002705.1 uncultured Saprospiraceae bacterium
CGCCACCAACAAAACGTTTTTTGTAGATGAAGAGGGACTAACCTGGTAGATTCTAAAATAGCTTATTTGTGGTTAATTGATCTGTGACACAGATTTTTTATACTAAGCAGTAAGAATAACTTTAATCAGACAATATCTACAAACAATTAACTGTGTTTTTCTAATAAAATAGAACTTATGATGCCTTCAAAATAAAATATCGGAAAACGCCGTATTTGTTGGGTTTCTTCTATCTTTGTGCTGATTTTCCTATACTACATAAAATCATAAATACTTATGGCAAATATTGGCAAAATAAAACAGATAATCGGACCTGTAATCGATGTAAGCTTTGCAGGCGAGGGTAATGCTTTACCTGAGATATTCAATGCACTGGAGATTAAGAGAGAAAACGGTGATATAGTAACACTTGAAGTGCAGCAGCACTTAGGTCAGGATAGCGTCAGAGCGATCTCAATGGACTCCACAGAAGGGCTTATGAGAGGCATGGATGTCTCAGATATGGGTGAGACTATAACAATGCCTACAGGTGAAGCTGTTAAGGGTAGATTATTTAATGTGGTAGGAAAAGCGATCGATGGTCTTACAGAATTAGATAAATCTAAGAATGCTTATTCTATACATAACAAGCCACCAAGATTCGAAGATCTATCTACTGAGAACGAAGTGCTTTTTACAGGTATTAAAGTCATCGATCTTATAGAGCCTTACTCTAAGGGTGGTAAGATTGGACTATTTGGAGGTGCAGGAGTAGGTAAGACAGTACTTATCCAGGAGCTCATTAATAATATCGCCAAAGGATATGATGGTATATCAGTATTCGCAGGAGTAGGAGAGAGAACGAGAGAGGGTAATGATTTGTTAAGAGAGATGCTTGAGTCTGGTATTATTAACTATGGTGAGGACTTCTTGCATTCTATGGAAGAAGGTGGATGGGATCTCTCTAAGGTTAATATGAAGAAGCTTGAAGAGTCAAAAGCAACTTTCGTATTCGGTCAGATGAATGAGCCACCAGGAGCAAGAGCAAGAGTTGCGCTTTCAGGATTGACATTAGCAGAGTACTATAGAGATGGAGATATGACTGATCCTAACGGAGGCCGTGATATCTTATTCTTTATCGATAATATATTCAGATTTACACAAGCGGGATCTGAGGTATCAGCATTATTAGGTAGAATGCCATCAGCCGTGGGTTATCAACCTACATTGGCGACTGAGATGGGAACGATGCAGGAAAGAATTACATCGACTAAGAGAGGATCTATTACATCAGTACAAGCTGTATATGTACCAGCGGATGATTTGACAGATCCAGCACCAGCGACAACATTCGCTCACTTAGATGCGACGACGGTATTAAGTAGAAAATTAGCTTCACTAGGTATCTATCCTGCCGTGGATCCATTGGATTCTACGTCAAGAATACTTGATCCTAATGTAATAGGTGATGAGCACTATAATACTGCTCAGAAAGTAAAAAACATCTTACAGAGAAATAAAGAACTCCAGGATATCATTGCGATCTTAGGTATGTATGAATTATCTGAGGAAGATAAGTTAGTCGTATCTCGAGCGAGACGTGTGCAGAGATTCTTATCTCAGCCATTCCACGTAGCAGAACAGTTTACTGGTCTACCAGGAGTATTAGTTCCTATCGAGGAGACGATAAGAGGTTTTAATATGATTATGGATGGAGAAGTGGATGAGTACCCAGAGGCAGCATTTAACCTTGTAGGTACGATCGATGATGCTATCGCCAAAGGGAAGAAAATAATTGAAGAAGCTAATAACTAATTAGATGAAACTCGTAGCACTTACACCCGAAAAAGAAATCTATCAAGGAGAAATCTCTTCTGTGAAACTACCTGGAGTAGACGGACAGTTCGAATTATTAAATAATCATGCTCCTATCGTAGCTGCTTTGACAGAAGGGGAGGTAAGAATTATAGAAGCTTCGGGAGAAAGAATGACTTTTAATATCGTCAAAGGCTTCGTCGAAGTGATGAATAATGAAGTAAGTCTACTGATTCAAGCTTTAGCTAAGGATTGATTAGGTATAATTAGACTTTAATATCAAGATATATTAGGCCTGTTGCATTCGCAATAGGCCTTTTTTGATTAATTTACCATCTTTAACTTTGTTAGGTAGAATTATTATTTTGTAATACTTATAAATTATATGGAGATCGATAAGTTAGATTTAATTCAAAAGAAAGCCGAAACCCTTCTTGCTTCACTAAAAGAGGATGCTCAGACTTCTTATATTACTAATGCATTAGTAATCTTAGTTGTATTGTTTCTTCTTCCTTTGGTGATCCTTTATATCGTAGATGTAGAATCTTCTATTACTAAGTTTCTTATATATCTTATAGTGTTACTGGGATTTCTGATCTTATATAGAATCAAAGTAGGAGCAGCAGTAAGAGAAAGTACACAACTGACTTCTTATAAGAATATAGATATGGCTGACAAGCCTAAGTATATAGCTGGACTTCTCAAATACCTCAGCTCGGGATATGGTGTTAAGATCACAAGGCTTCACTCTGTACGTTGGCTGTATGTTTTTGTATTTCCTTTAGTACTTATATTAACCAGTGAGTTGTATCAGTACTTCTTTCACGATGATATAAAGACCGGAATTATGAATTTTGTAGTCGCATTTCTGATGGGTTCTACTTTTTGGTTTCTCTACTTTCAGAAGGATCTACATGAATTAGAACTTGACCAACATGATGTGGACAGTATGGTAGGTAAGTTGTATTCTAAATAGGGATTCTCATCTACCTATTAATCTTATATGGTATAGAGTTCAGAATTTTTTTTAGAGCCAAGAGTTTACATCTTCTACGATATCTTCATCGACCTCATTCTTCATTATGATCTTGAGGCGCTTGTATGCTTTATCTCTTACCTCATCGTTAATATAGCAAGCAATAGTCACAAGACTAAAGCTCATTAATCCTATGTCATCTGTCATACCTATGAATGGGGTCAAATCAGGAATGGCATCTATTGGACTTACAAAATATGCTAAAGCTCCAACAATGATTTTCTTAGCCCATGCCGGTGTATTCTCATTACTCCAAGAGTAGTATAACAATAATGCAGCATATACGCCCTGAGTCGAAAGCTGAGTGAGGTATCTCTTGAGGTACTTTATGATTTTAGATAATGAAAAGTCGTCCACAGTAATTCTTTATTAATAAACTCAGAACTGTAGTCTAAAAGTTTCTACTTCCTATGTATAGTTTCTGATAATAGACCAAAATCCAGATTTAGGGTATCAATGTGGACTTTATAATAACTGAGTATATTATTATTCTTGGTCCATGCATAAGGTGTGTCATGCATTACGATAATGGACCCTTGGGCCACATGAGCTTTAAGGTTACCTAAGACTTGCTTCTCTGTCAATCGAGTATCAAAATCTCCAGGCATGATGTCCCACATAATTATATTGTACTTTTTAGATAATGCCTTATATTGATTAAAGCTTATTCTCCCATAGGGAGGTCTATAGAGTGTAGAATCTATAAATGGTAATGATTTTTCTACATTTTCCATATATGTGTCGCAGGCTACTGTCCATCCTGATACATGATTATAACCATGATTACCGATGCAGTGTCCTCTATCTATAATTTGGTGGATGAGGTCTGGATATTGTTTGGCTTTATTACCGAGACAAAAGAAATTAGCTTTGATATCTAATACATCGAGGGTATCGAGTAAGAAAGGCGTAGACTTGGGATCTGGCCCATCATCAAATGTAAGATAGACTTTCTGCTGATGAGGAAGTCTCCATATAGCTTTCGGGAATAAGAGAGAGAAGAAAGAAGGTACTTTCTTAAAGTACATTACCTCATTTTAGGTCGTCTTCTTTTGCTACTGCCTCCACCATTTTGCATCATCCTCATACCTTGCTTACCCATGGATCTTGCAGTTTTCATTTGGGATTTATTATTTTTCATCGCCTTCTCAAAGTAGTCGACTTGATTCTTGATATCACTTTGTGTGATTTTAAGTTTTTTGACTTCTTTAAAATAATTTGATGCTGCTGTCCAGTTGTTTTTCTGAGCTTTGATATTAGCGAGTTGCATGAGTACCATCGCTTTCTCATTGTCACTAGGTAACTTAAGACTGAGAGCAGTATTGAAGTGATCTTCTGCTATTTTCGCATCTCCACCCTGAGCGGATAATGTTCCTTTCATAATGTAATAGAATGCTCTATTAGTCACATATAACAGCTTAGGAAACTTAGTCAATGATAGTCTCTGCTCTGCTCCCGCAAAATTCTGATCTTGGATAAGCTGCGCAGCAGATGATACAGTACCTAGCAAGAGGTAACTTGCTAATAATGCAATACCTAATATCCATAATGGGAATGCATACCAGAAACCGAATAGACTTGTACACACGGCACCTCCGATAAGACCTACAGCAATAAGAAAGAACTTCAAATATATATTAATGATAAACATGTCGCTTTTTTTTAATTTGTAATCCTAAAGATACGACATTCAGAAGCTATATGAGATAAGTTTTATCATTAATAATGACAATATTCTGGCTTACAGGTATCGCTTTATGATTAGGGAATACTTCCGCAAATTCATTTTTAAATGTCTCATAATCACTTTTGTCCTTATTAGTGATGTTCATCCTATTATACATGAGTAGCCCGCCAGGAGTCAGTTTTTCTTTGAGGCTTAGAAGATATTCTCTGGACTGAAACTTATAGGGTATAGATGCACTTTGGAATATGTCCATGATGATCATATCATACTTTTCCTGGTTGATATCCAGAAATATCTCAGCATCTATATTAACTACTTCTACATATGACTTGAGATGACGGGTGGTATAGTGATGTGCCATACGGCATATCTCAGGATCTATCTCCACTGCGGTGTAGTCTAACTCTTGGTCCCATTTCTTCTCCAGCATATAGATAACTGAGCCGAGACCTAAACCTAGACAGAGTACCTTGTTGCCCATGAGCTTACTCCAGTCTATAAGCCCAAATGTGTAATTGAAATTTTCGTACTTATCATCGAATGAATATATGGCATCTTCAGTATTTAACTGGTGTCTACCATCGAGCATAAGGACTTCTAAGTGTTCGTTATGATCAGAACTTGTCGTCTCTAATACTACTGGAGAGATATAGCTCCATAATTTTTTCCAATAAGGGGTAGACTTGGATCTCATCCTATGATTCCCAGCTTCTGTACTGTGATGTATGCTCGTATATATACTGTAAGATATCTTTATCGACCTGCGTTAGTAGCACTTGTCTTCTTTGCATTACGATATCAGCAACTTCAGTAGCTTTTTTAAGACTATTAGTCTGGAAGCCGTCTCTGCCTCCCCAAGCGAAGGATGGTATAAAGTTACGTGGATATCCACTGCCGAATATATTAGCGGCTACACCTACAACTGTACCTGTATTGAACATGGTATTGATACCACACTTAGAGTGGTCACCCATTATAAGGCCGCAGAATTGTAGTCCTGTTTTGGCAAACGAATCAGCGCCATAACTCCATAGCTTGACTTCGCTATAGTTGTTTTTTAGATTAGAGTTATTAGTATCTGCACCTAAGTTGCACCATTCTCCTATGACGGCATTGCCTAAGAAGCCATCGTGGGATTTATTAGAGTAGCCTTGTATGACGACATTGTTCAGCTCACCTCCGACTTTGCTATAAGGTCCTACTGTTGTGTCGCCGTAGATCTTAGCAGACATTTTTACAACGCTATTATCACATGCGGCAAATGGTCCTCGTATGACTGCCCCCTCCATAATTTCTACATTTTCTCCTATGTATACTGGACCATTCTCTGCATTGATGATACAGTGGCTAAGTTTGGCTGTAGCTGCTATGTATATATTCTCTGATGCAGATAGACTTACTGATTCTGGAGCTGCGGCAGTTTTTTTGTTTTGAGTAAGTACCTTATAGTCTCTTTGGATCTCACGTCCATTATATTGAAATATATGGTATGGCCTCTCAATGATTACTGAGTCTAATTCGTCTAAGTTAAGAAGTGTTCCGTTAAGCTCTTCTATATCGTTCTCTTCTATCAGCTTTTCGAATTGACTATTGTCAAGGCGTGCTGCTATGAAGGTGTCATCTATCAGTAATGCGTCATTAAGTTCCAGTCCCTCTATGAGAGAAGCTATTTTCTTATTAGGAAGTAATCTGGAATTGATGACGTAGTTATCTTCAGATATATTGATAGGATATTTTTCTGACAGATAATCTTGAGTGATATATGAGACTTCACCTTTTAGATAATGTGCCCATTTTTGTGATATCGTCAGTATGCCTATTCTAAGCTCACTTATAGGCTTAGTGAATGTAAGTGGTAATAATGCCTCCCACTTTTCATCATCGAAGAGAATAATATTTCTAAGCAATGGAATGGTCGTTATATAAGTAGAATAAAAAAGCCCCTCATTGAGGGGCTCTGAATATATTTTTTATGCTTGTTCTTCTGTTTTTGCTTCAGCGGCTTCCTCTTCTTCAGATCCATCTGATGCGGGATTAGCTTTGGCGAACTTGCTGAATTTCTTATTGAATTTGTCGATTCTACCTGCAGTATCTACAAATTTCATCTTTCCTGTGAAGAAAGGATGAGAAAGATTTGATATTTCAAGTTTGACTAATGGATATTCTTTTCCATCTTCCCATACTTCAGTATCTTTAGTATCTACAGTAGACATAGTCAACCAAGACTTATCTATAGATATATCTTTGAATATAACTGGTCTGTAGTTCTCTGGATGCGTCTCTTTTTTCATTACGTGTAATTTTCGAAGTGCAAAAATAAGGCAATTATTACTGATATGAAAGTATTGATCAGTAAAAAAAAGCATCTTCAAAATGCTTTAATTGCTTGACATTGAGTTCTTTATCCAGAATAATGGATATAATATCGAATCTTATCTGCCAATCATACTTAATATGCTCCATATATCTCTGTGCCGCATCCATAATTAGAGCCTCTTTTCCGGGGCTTACGGCATCCTCTGGTTGGCCATAATAGTCGTATGATCTGGTCTTTACTTCTATGAATATAAGGGTATCATTATGTTTGGCTATGATGTCTATCTCAGCTCTACTGTATCTCCAGTTGCACTCAAGAATCTGGTAATCCTTGTCTCGTAAGTACTTTTGGGCGTAAGTCTCCCCTTTGTCACCTATGGCTTTTTTAGTAGGCACGACTTGATTTCAGGTTTATTAATGTATGATTTACACTAAGATACTTCAAATTAAGTAATACTTTTGTAACTCATAAAAAATTTAGATAGTCTTATGATGGATGAATTAATAAGTCGCTTTGCAGATCAGCTAACTGAAGCAATGCAGATAGGTGAAGCTGCCAAGATAACTCCGCATCATTTACCTGTACATAAAGTATATGTTGCTGGATTAGGAGGATCAGGAATCGGAGCTAATTTTGTACAAGAATTTATAAGAGAAGAATGCCCTATCCCGTATAATGTAGGAAAGGGTTATACGATACCTAAATTTGTAGATGAGAATACATTAGCCATATGTTCTTCTTATTCTGGTAATACAGAGGAGACATTAGAGTCATACGAGCAGATGCTAAAGACTGGTGCTAAGATTGTCATTATATCTTCTGGAGGTAAACTCATCGAAGAGGCCAAAAAAAGAAATCTGGATTATATCCAAGTACCTGGTGACTGGCCATCGCCGAGAGCTTGTCTGGGATACTCTATCGTACAGCAGTTATATGTTATGTATAGATTAGGATTTATCAGTGACAAGTTCGTCGGAGAATTAAAGTCTGCTATAGATCTTATTAAATATGATAAAGAAGACATACAATCATCTGCTAAGCAGGTGGCTGATAGAATCTACAATAAGATTCCTATCATATATACGACTGACAGGTCAGAAGCGGTAGCTGTAAGATTAAGACAGCAGATCAATGAGAACGCTAAGATGTTATGCTGGCATCATGTTATCCCTGAGATGAATCATAATGAGCTTGTCGGATGGACTGAGAAGCATGAAGATATGGCTGTTATCTACTTGAGGAATTCGGATGATTACAAAAGAAATCAAGTTAGAATTAAGATCAATCAAGAGATTATCTCTAAGTATACTGATACGATTATAGACATCTATTCTAAGGGTAATTCTCTCATAGAGAAATCTATCTATCTTGTAAATTTTGGAGATTGGATAAGCTGGTACATGTCAGTACATAAGGGTGCAGACTCTATAGAGGTTAATGTAATAGATTATCTTAAGTCAGAATTGTCAAAGGTATAATCGTATGTCAGATAGTCTTTGGGGTATAGATCTGGGAGGTACTAAGATAGAATGTGTCGTCATAGATCCGATAACACTTGAGATTAAGGAACGGCAACGTATACCTACGATGGGTGACTTAGGGTATGATGCCGTATTACAGCAGATAAAAAAAATCGTAGACCAGGTCAGCGTATCTACTGGGCTTAAGCCAGATAAGATAGGCATAGGTACACCTGGCTCTACTAACCCATATACTCATAAGCTTAGAAACTGTAATTCTGTCTATCTCAATGGGCAGACTTTTCAGAAAGATGTGCAGGCTCTTCTGGGTATTCCTGTCACAACAAGTAACGACGCTAACTGCTTTGCTATATCAGAATATAAGCTGGGTATTGTTCATGATCAATATCCTGATGCTAAAGTTGTATTCGGTGTTATCATGGGTACGGGAGTAGGAGGAGGTCTTATTGTAAATGGTGAGATCATAGAAGGTAAGAACGGTATAGGAGGAGAGTGGGGTCATAATCATCTTGATGATTCTGGTGGCCTGTGTTACTGCGGAAAATTAGGTTGTGTAGAGAAAATAATTGCGGGCCCCTCTTTAGAATCTTATTATGAAAAGTTATCTGGAAGCCCCAAGAAGCTTAAAGATATAGTAGAGTCTTATAGAGCCAAAACGGATGAGCATGCACATAAGACGATGCAGCGATTATTCTATAATTTTGGTAGAGCCATCTCGTGTATCATCAATGTCATAGATCCTGATGTCATCGTCATAGGTGGTGGGGTAGGCAATATAGATGAGCTATATACAGAAGGAGTCAAAGCAGCAGAGCAATTCGTCTTCAGTGATTACATCGAGACGGCCTTCGTCAAACCTAAACATGGTGATAGTTCTGGAGTATTAGGAGCAGCTTTTTTGTAAATGCAGATTGGCTGAGAATTCGGATGCTTAGTTAAATTCCATAATTTGATAAAAGCTATTACAGGTTTCAGCAAAGAAAATAAGCTCAATATCATAAAGCCGTTTAGCCTATATGAGGCTATAAA
>CALLAG010000096.1 GCA_938002705.1 uncultured Saprospiraceae bacterium
GCATGCGATAGTCAGCCAAGCTACATTAGGATTATACCTGAACGCTGACAGTATACCTCCCATCGGACCTAAGTTAAGATAGCTGTCTCTGATGGTTTTGTAAGAAGAGTCGAGACCGTCATTGTAATCATGTCCTACTGATATATAAGTATCTTTTGTATAGCTCAGTAGCATGTCTGCAGCATATTCTGATTGTGGTTTGTTATGATAATTAATTTTAGACTTATCAGTACCCATACGCTGACTTCGTCCTCCAGAAAGTACTAAGCCAAAGATCGGTGTTATTGTATTCCTGTAGTCATTTATAATATGTGCACATATAGATTCTATATCATCGATCTGTACTATGCAGTCTTCGTCTATAGGATGCAAATGCTCAGATAGATATGGATATATGTCTTCTTTGGAGTTATCCACTAAGATCATTTTTACATTACTTAATCGATCTAACTTCTTATGTAATGATTGTCTTTTTTTCTCATTTATAATAACTATTTGTTTGTCGGCTTTATAGTGATTGCCATTGAGTATTAAGACGTCGAGATGATCGAAGTATTTTCTGAAGAGTGATAACCGTGGTAAGTCAACATCGAATTTATGTGTATCAGTTACAGGTCCGCTGGCAGTATATTTATTGTACATCTCATTTTCAAAATGATGTGTTTCGTTCAGATAGCTTACTTTTAGATGCTCAGATAGATTAGAGATTATTTTTTCTGAAAGTGTATTAATGACACTGCATGGGGCTCCGATGATGCTCCATTCGTTTCTGTGGTAAGGTCCTGTTTTTATTTTAGATAGACTCATTTCTTTTTTCTTTGCCATTTATCTACAGAAAAGTTTCTTAAATATAACCCGCATTACTCAAAGATATCCAATCTCTGTCTAATGAGACGGTGATAGATATGCAGTAATACGCTATCTTTAATGTTAATACATGGATAAAGCTAACGAAATAAGAAAAGGAGAAGAACTCGACTGGAATAGTCTGGAGAAATATCTGAGACAAAACATCCCTGAACTCGATGGTGATATGAAGGTCAGTCAGTTCCATGGTGGTCATGCTAATCTTACTTATCTGGTGCAGTTCGGTGACAAAGAATTAGTTGTAAGGCGGCCACCTTTCGGTAAGATTGCTCCTGGGGCTCATGATATGAAGCGAGAATATAAAGTGCTTTCTAAACTAAACAAGCACTTTTCTCCTGCTCCTCTTGCTTATCACCTATGTATAGATGATTCTGTAATCGGTTCTCCATTTGTAATCATAGAACGAAGACGAGGTGTAATTGTAAGAACGACAGTTTTAGAATGTTTTTCAGGATTTGAGAATGTGGAAGAACGTCTTGCTACGGCATTGGTAAAAGTTGAAGCTGACTTACATCAAGTGGATTATAAGGCAGCAGGACTGGAGAAGTTAGGTAGACCTAATGGTTTCTTAGAACGTCAGTTATCAGGATGGGGTCAGCGATGGCACCTGTCCAAAACTTCTGAGAATAAAGAGATGGATGAAGTGCTGCGCAGACTGCAAGCTGATATCCCTCAGTCACAGAATAATTCTATCGTACACAATGATATCAAGTTAGACAATTGTCAGTTTCAGCCAGATAATCCTGATGATGTCACATCTATTTTTGATTGGGATATGTGTACATTAGGTGATCCTCTTGTAGATTTCGGTACGACATTAAGTTACTGGCCAGAGCCATTCTTTGATGGTGTAGATATGCCCGTTATGCTCCATGGAGATTTTCCATCTAAGGAATTTCTTATAGAGAGATATGCTATGTTTACGGGTTTTGATCTAAGTCATATACGATGGTATGAGGCGTTTGCATATTGGAAGGGTGCTATCATCGGTCAGCAATTATATGAGCGCTATCTTAAGGGAGACTCTATTGATGATCGTATGTCTAAGTTCGGGGAGACATCATCGTTATTTACTAATTATGCATTGAGTATACTATAGATGAAGTGGAAGCAATACGTGTTTTTATTTGGGTTTTTATTTTCTCAATATAATACTTTCGGACAGTCAGAATCTTCGATAGATCTCACTTCTAATATAAGTGATAGTCTGATGCTATCGCAGGTTTCCGTATTTGCAGATATGCCTATAGAGAAGTCCATACCACTCCCGATAGTAAAGTTAGGGCATAGAGAATTATCTAGAGACAGTGAGGTCAGTATACTGCCGAGCCTTAATAGGGTGGCGGGCTTATATGTGCATTCTGGTGCTCTCAATACGACGAGGATAACCATAAGGGGCATCGGGAATAGGTCACTATTCAGTACTTCAAAAATCAGAGCTTACATCAATGATATTCCTATCAGTTCTGGCATAGGAGAGACGACCATAGAGGACATAGATATGTCTGTCATAGATCATATACAAGTCCACAAAGGGCCGAGTGCAAGTCTCTACGGCGCTGGTCTTGGTGGAGTCATTCAGATGGTCACACATCCTAACAATATAGAGAGCAGTAACCAATTAATGACAGGGCTTAGCATAGGGGCTTATGGACTTAAGAGAATGACTAATGGTATAAAAATAGTGAACGATAAGCAGACAGCCTCAGTGTCTGTCAAGTATCACAATACGTCTTCTGATGGTTATCGCGATAATAATAACTATAACCGAGAAGGACTTAATATTATAGGTGTAATAGATTCTGATGAGCAAAATACCACCACGATATTAGCTAATTATACTAAGGTAAAAGCATTTATACCGAGTTCGCTTAATCGAGATGATTACGATAATTCTCCACAAATAGCGGCAGCTAACTGGGCAGGTGTCAGAGGTTTTGAAGATAATAAGAAACTACTACTTGGGCTTAGTCATAGAGTGGAATTAGGAAGTGTGATATCTAAGTATAAGCTATCAAATACTTCAAGCCTATTCTCAAACTATAGAGATTCTTACGAGTCCAGACCTTTTAATATACTGACGGATATCTCAAGTAGTATAGGGGGTCGTAGCACGATGTCTATAGAACGTGATACAACAGATTCTTCTTCTGTCTATGTGGAGGCCACATCTCTGGGTATAGAATATTATAACGAGGATTACCAATGGCAAACCTTCAGAACTGAAGCTGGTAGATTGGGTGATGCACTGAGTAATAATAGAGAAGTACGATCTTATATGAATTTATTCTTGCAGACAAGAATTAATATCGGAATGAGAATTAAGGTCATTGCGGGTCTCAATTTTAATAATACCAGATATGATTATGAAGATCGATTTACGACTGATAATATTGACTTATCTGGTGATTATAGTTTTGATCCTGTAATGTCACCAGGATTGGGCATGAGTTATCAGGTACGTAATAATAACTATTTGTATAGTAATATAAGTCATGGATTCTCACCGCCTACACTCGAAGAGACACTGACTCCGGACGGTAGTATCAATCCTGACATAAGACCAGAAAGAGGGTGGAACTATGAGGTCGGAAGCAGAGGAACAATATGGGATAAACTGAATTATGATATCTCAATATATCATATGTCTGTCACTGACCTATTAGTCGCTCGTAGGATAGCCGAAGATCAATTTATAGGAATCAATGCGGGTAAGACGAGTCATAATGGATTAGAGGCGATGTTAGACTATCGTATAATAGAAGGGCCTAACACGTTATCGATGTATACATCATATGCATTGAGTGATCACAGTTTTGTCGATTTTGTGGATGGAGAGAATGACTATTCTGGTAATGCTCTCACAGGTACAGCGAGACACCATCTTAATGCAGGAATTGACTTTGATACCGAGATAGGTCTACATGGTAATCTGAACTATAAGTATCTGTCTTCTTTTCCTATGAGAGATGATAATACTATAGATTCTGACGCTTATCAACTTGTCAATCTGAAATTGGGTTATAAGAGGATAATTATGGGATCTGTCCATATTAATATCTATTGTGGCGTCGATAATATATTAGATGAGAAATATGCTTCTATGATATTGATTAATGCATCCAGTTTTGGAGGTAATGCCCCACGTTATTATTATCCAGGTCTACCGAGGAATATGTATGGTGGTATAGATGTTAAGTTTTATTTCTAAGTCTATAATGGTAATAGATTTTTCCATTATAAGAACAACCAATGTTGTGCACTACTGTTCTCTCTATAGCAGCATATTATATAGCTTTGATAATAAATAATTAGTCGCCCATGAACCTCGTTATAAAAACAAAAGTAGACGGATATTACCTTGATGTGATGGAGAGATTCGATCTTTCATTATTCGAAGCGCTTAAGCCTAAGGGGGCTGATATGGATATTGTAGAGTTTACAGGATCTAAGAAAGGTGACAAGGTACATATCAGATTTAACAAACCGATCAAAGCAGAATGGATAAGCCTTATCACAGATCATGGTCATGATGATAAGATGGCCTACTTTCTGGATGAGGGACATGTCTTACCATTTCCGCTTAAGAAGTGGACACATAAGCATATTGTAGAGAAGATAGATAATCATCATTCTATGATAGTCGATGATATAACATTCGGCGGGTCTAATATTATAATGGATATATTAATGTGGCCAGGAATATTTTTGGGCTTCTACCCACGGAAGAAAGTCTATAAGAAATATTTCGCTAATCTAAAATCGCTTTCTCAATCATAAGTAATTCTGTGGTAGGCAAGATAGGATTTGGAGGTGGTTGTCATTGGTGTACAGAAGCCGTTTTTCTTTCCTTAATAGGAGTGACAAAAGTAGAACAAGGGTGGATTGCATCAGATGGCATCAACGATAGTTTTTCCGAAGCGGTTATAGTTCATTTTGATAATCAGAAAATTGACCTTGCAGTATTAACCGCCATACATCTGTATACACATAGCTGTACATCAGATCATGCCATGAGGCATAAATACCGTTCTGCTGTGTACACTTTCTCCTTAGAGCAATATGAAGATGCAAAATTGATTATTAGAAAATTGCAAACTGATTTTTCGAAGAAAATTATCACTCAAGTTATAGTTTTTGTAGAATTCAAAGAGAATATAGAAAAGTATCAATCCTATTATCTAAAGAATAGAAACAATCAATTTTGTCAAACCTATATCCACCCGAAGTTCAAAATTATAATGGAGCAATTTTCTGCTCATGTAGATAGGAGTCGGATAGAAATTTAATGTA
>CALLAG010000097.1 GCA_938002705.1 uncultured Saprospiraceae bacterium
TCTACTTCTCAGCTTCCAGATGCCATCCACTTTATCATTGATGATAAGGTACTTATAGAAAGTGATGCCATCATCGCCATATCACAATACCTCAAGTGGCCCTACTCTATTATTCAGTATATCAAGATTATACCTAAGCCATTAAGAGACTTTGCTTATCGAGCTATTGCTAAGCGGAGACGGTCTGTGCAATCGCTGTTCAAGAATAGTTGTGACCTTTATGCTGACTTTGGGGATCGGATGGTGTAGGGTTCTTCACTTCTTTTTATTCCGTTTCATTAATAGAGATTTCTATGCTTTCAAGATGAAAAAACATTTGCTTTTCATCTATAGCTTGCCGAAACCCGTCCGCCTGTCGTGGATCTTCAGTTTCGATATGGTAGAGAATTATTTATAGACTTTAATCTATCAATACTGGAGATCACTCGGCTCGTTACTCGCTCGCGATGAAAAGAGCAAGCCATAATAATAAAAGAATATGTTCTACCCCATTTTTTTCCAATCGATCATCGGGAGATTTCTATTAATTAACTTCTACACAATTCTTTCAATAGATCTTTCACTTCGTTCAAGATGAAAAAGGCGTTAAAAAAATACTTGCACTAAAACCTTGAATCTTAACATAAGTTTACTTTACTTTGTAATTCAAAGTACTTTTAATGGATAAGCAAAAATACATCGACGACATTAAGGATATCAAAGATATCATGGATCGTTCGACAAAGTTTATATCTCTAAGTGGCCTCACTGGCATAGTCACGGGAGCATTAGCTCTTGTAGCTGTCTATTTTGCTTATAATATAGTCTACACTGGTCAGAATTATCTCGTAGACAGAATCGCTATTATCTCAACAGATAAGTTACTTCTACTATTTGGTATTGCAGCATTAACTATTATACTTAGTGTACTATTAGGTTTATTTTTTACATCCAAGAAAGCTCGCCTTCATAATCAAAAATTATGGGATGCTCAAGCCAAAAGGTTCTACTCAAGTCTTGCTATTCCATTAGGTACTGGAGGTATTCTTTGTACGATTCTATTGGTCAAAGGATATGTCGGATTAGTAGCGCCACTTACATTGATTTTCTACGGATTAGCATTAGTTAATGGCAGTCACCTCACATTATCTGAGATTAAAAGCTTAGGCATTATAGAAATCATATTAGGCTTAGTATCTATATACTTTATAGGTTATGGATTGGCATTCTGGGCTATAGGATTCGGGGTGATGCATATTATATATGGTGTTTTAATGCATATTAAATACGGATCGTGAAGCATATCCTTGATGATCTTAATAAGGCCTTTGAGAATAAGATAAGGCTTGGAATTATGTCCGCCTTGGTAGTCAATGACCAAGTAGATTTTAATACCCTAAAAGATTTGTTAGGTGTCACCGATGGCAATCTGGCAAGCCACCTTAAGACATTAGAATCTAAGGAATATATCAAGGTCTATAAAGCATTCGTAGGCAGAAAGCCTAAGACTAATTATAAAGTAACAGCATCAGGAAAAAAAGCATTCAAAAAACATATAAAAGCTATAGAGCAACTACTTAAATAATTTTTTTTGTAAATACACTTTGTAAATCAAAGTACTTTTAAAACTACAAATATGGAAACTTCAAACTCATTCTTAGAAAAGATCAATAATTGGTTAAAAAATTCTCTATCACTTAAGTTGATCACTATAACATTCTTGATGCTTATCCTTCTGATACCTGCATCTATGATTAAGTCTATCATAACAGAAAGGCAGTACCTCAGAGAATCTACTATATCAGAAGTCAGTCAAAAATGGGCCAATAGACAAAACATCAATGGTCCTGTAATGACCATACCACTCACCTACGAAGAGAAGGTCGACAAAGATGAAATACGTGATTACATCAAGTATCTACATATTCTTCCTGAAGACCTACAAATAGATGGAACTATAGATCCTACCCGATTAAGAAGAAGTATATATGAAATCGTTGTCTACGAATCTGCCTTATCTCTCAAGGGAAATTTTAAAATCAATAAATCAATTGATAAAAATAATCTCAAACGAATCAATTACGACCAAGCATTCATCACTATGGGTGTATCTGATCTCAGAGGTATACAAAATCAAATGAAACTACAATGGAATGATACTGAATTAGAAGTAGAACCCGGCTCTAAAATTCCAGAGATTATAAGATCAGGCGTTACTATCGCCCTACCCGATCTATCAGATCTTGTTGATTCTACATTTGACTTTGGCCTTGATATAGATCTGCAGGGTAGTCAGAATATATCATTCACACCACTGGGTAAGACTACAGATATCAATATCTCATCAGAATGGCCAGACCCAAGTTTTAATGGGTCATTCTTACCAGATGAGAGAGATGTCACAGAAGCTGGATTCTCAGCTCAGTGGAAGGTACTCCAGCTCAACCGTAATTATCCTCAGTCATGGATAGGTAATGATTATAGTAATAATATTAAGTCTTCATCATTTGGTATAGATCTGATCCTCCCACTTAATGATTATCTGAAGTCAACAAGAGCAGCTAAGTATGCTGCTATGACGATAGCTCTCACCTTCTTGATATTCTTCGTCATAGAGATTCTTAATCATCGTAAGATACATCCGTTCCAATATACCTTAGTAGGCTTTGCACTATTACTATTCTATATCTTATTGATATCGATATCAGAACATCTTAATTTTAATATGGCCTATTTCATATCAAGTATAATAGTGGTCGGTATGATAACTCTATACTCTATGAGTGTATTCAAGAAGAACAAATTAAGCATTCTTTTGATGGCGATTCTTTCCTCACTTTATGGATTTGTATTTACCACTATGCAATTAACAGAGTATGCTCTTCTGATGGGAAGTATAGGCTTAGCCGTTATACTTGGACTGACAATGTACTTCACCAAGAATATCAACTGGTACAAACTAAATGAAGTTAAGAGTTGATCGTTTTTTTCATCTTGAGCCTGTCAAAACCCGCCCGCCTCAGGAAGAGATCTTCAGTTATGTTAGGGTAAAGTAGCATTAGTAGACGAAGTCCTATCAAAGCTGGAGATCACACGGCTCCTTCCTCGCTCACAATGAAAAAGGAAAATAAAAAATGGCTATCCAAAACATGGATAGCCATTTCTACAATATCATAAAGTGTTACTTACTGTAACAGTTACTCTTCTTCACTTATACCCTTTACTCTTGCAGCTACTTCTGCAACTGTCTCATCTGGCTTAAGATCTGCTGCAAGGGTTTCCTTAGCCTCTTCTGTAACATCTACAACTTCCGTCTTTACTTCATCTACAACTTCTTTAGTTACAGCTGTGACATCTGCTTTAACCTCAGCCACTGCCTCTTTACTTGTATCAGCTGCATCAGCCACTTTGTCTTTGGCATCAGAAGTCGCTTCTGCAATATCTTCAACTATGTCTTCAGCTTTTTCTTTTAGGTCATCAGCTACATCCATTGCTTTTTTGACAAGAAGACTTCCCGCTGCAGCAGCTGCAGCCATCATACCTCCTTTCTTGAGTGTATCACTGCTTCCCTTATCGCTATCTTCCATTTTGTCCTTGACGTCTTCTTTTACGTCAGCTACCTTATCAGAAATATCTTCCTTTATATCTGAGGTCTTTTCTGCTACATCCTCTTTTATGTCTGATAGTGTTTCTTTGACATCTTCGTATTTCTCTTCTATCTTATCTCCTACGACTTCACTGACAGCTTTGACAGTATCTACAGCGTCTTCTATAGCTTCGCTTGCCATGGCCGCTATTGTCCCGAGCATAGATTCTTTCTTAGGTGCCTTTGGCTTTTTGGCCTCTTTGATCGCTGATGCTGCAGCTTCTAACTTCTGAGCATCGACACCTTCAGATTTGGCAGCCATTTCTGCAGCTATTTTTTCTTTGACTTCCTCTTGCTTCTTTTTTATCTCTTGCTTCTCTTTATTCTTTATTTCTCTTTGCTTCTCTTTTTCGGCTTTTTTCTCCAGATCTACTTTTGTAGCAAGCATTTCTGCAAGCTTCTCTTTTTTAGAATCGATACGGCCTTCTATCATTTTGACTTTGGCTTGTCGTATCTGTGCCTCTAACTGACCATCCGTCTCCCCAGCTCTCTTATTCTGAAAGTCAATATCTTGTTGATCTCTTTTGATGGATCTTTCCATCTTCTCTATAGCGCCCATCAAGCCCTGATATCTTCTATCTAATCGGGATACTTGGCTCCCTGTATCTTGGACTTTACCATATTTCTTTTCTTTTACTTTTTTGAAAAGGATATCGATATTCTTCCACAGTTTATTTCTATCACCTTTGGTGAATTTTTCGTTTTTAAACTGATTCTGAATATTCTTAAGCTCTTCGAATATTGGCTTTAGACCAAGACCTTTCTCCACTTTTTCATTTATAGCATTCAATCGTACTTTGTATTCTTCTAACTTGGCTGATGATTCTTTAGTGAACTCTGCATTGGCTTGAGCTCTGAATTCTTTTAGCTTATTGAATAATGCATTAGCCTTATCACGAAGTGTGTCTGCCTGTTCTCTGAATAGATTTCTTTCCCTGATCTGATTGTTCAACTTCTCCCAGTAAGCAACGAGTTCGTTCCAGATACCATTATCATATTCTGTCAGTCTCTCTACTCTATCTTTCATATCCTCTACTTCTGAGTGATACATCTCATATAGCTTAGCTGATAAGACGGCGAAATGCCATTCTGTCTTAGCTCTTGTGATGAGATCAGTCCTCTGCACTTTGATATCTTCAGGTAGTAAATCATCAGTCATAGATAGAGGTCGCTCTACAAGCTTGTGGCCTTCTGGCATTACAACTTCTTGATTAGATCTCCACTTGTCCATCAGCTGATTATAGAATTCTTCAGTTGCAATCTCTTCGCTAAAGGTATAGATGTTTACTTTGTTATCTTCAGCTTTAAGTTCTAGTCCGATAAGGATTTTCTTGTCTTCTCCGTCATTACCCCAGAGTACGATTTTCTTCTTCATAATTTTAAATTAACTTGTAATAAAATGTTCTTTAACCGTTATAATTAATCACGCAGCTTGGTAATTAATTAACAGTGTCTTAGACATTTCATTTGTGATACGTTCTTGTTCGTCGTGTAATATTTATCAAATAATTTCATCTCGATGTACTTAAATATACATCAGTAATAGTGTATTCTAATGTTCAAATATATAATATTATCGGGTCAGATGTTGTAATATCTGTACTGCATTAGTTGCAGCGCCTTTGCGTAGATTGTCAGCTACGACCCATATATTAAGACCGTTATCTAAAGATTCGTCACGTCTTATACGTCCTACAAAGACACCATCTTTCTTTCTCGCATACTTTGGCATCGGATATTCGTTCTCTTTAGGATTATCCTGTACCGTTATGCCATTGCTCTCACTCAGCAATGTCTTAACATCATTAATATCAAATGCCTTATCTAATTCTATATTAACAGATTCTGAATGCCCTCCATGTACGGGCACTCTTACTGCAGTAGCTGTAATCTTAACATCTGGAGCTTCCATGATCTTTCTAGTCTCATGGACAAGTTTCATCTCTTCCTTAGTATAGTCATTCTCCAAAAATATATCACAATGCGGAATACAGTTCTCAAATATCGGATGCGCATATGCCATCTCTTCTTTGCTTTGGACATCACCATTACGCTCTGAGTCATATTGGCGGACAGCATTAGCACCAGTACCCGTATAAGATTGATAAGTTGATATGACTAATCTTTTTATACCATAATTCTGATGTATAGGATTTAAGGCTACCACAAGCTGTATTGTGCTACAGTTAGGATTAGCGATGATCTTATCCTCTGATGATAATAAGTGACCATTGACTTCTGGTACGACAAGCTTAACATCTGGATCCATTCTCCATGCTGATGAGTTATCTATCACAGTGGTGCCTACTTCTCTGAATCGAGGAGCATGCTCTAAGGATGTCGCTCCACCAGCAGAAAACAATGCATAGTCAGGCTTCATCGCTATAGCATCATCCATAGAGACGACAGGGTAGTTTTTATCATTTACTGTAACCTGCTTACCCACTGATCTTGCGCTTGCCACTGGTATAAATGTATCAAATAGGATTTTCTGTTCCTGTAGTACCTCGATCATTTCTTGGCCTACTAATCCTGTTGCGCCTACTAAAGCTAATTTCATTTTCTACTATTTTTTTATATCGACACAAAAATAACACATCTATAATCTATATTTTAGATAAAATAATTGTTGTAAAGTCACCTATGTGGTACATTTAACCTATGTCGACAAATCATTACTATGCATAAATTATACCTCCTTCTCATATGTATGGTTTCTTACATGTCAGCTAATTGTCAGATTAATCAAGATTTTAATAATTCGGACCTCTCTACATGGTCAGGAGATACTGATAGGTTCATTATCAATGCTGATCTACAACTGCAACTATCCGACATAGAGACTGGTACATCAAGTATATACACTGAGACCACCTATGGTGATAGCACAGTATGGACCATGGATGTCAGCTTAGACTTCTCTCCATCAGCATCTAACAGATTACAAGTATGGCTTGCGATAGATGATACCGACATAGTAATGGCCAGTGGTTACATTTTGGAAATAGGTGAGAATGGAAGCGATGATGCCATCCGATTAGTAGAAGTCATAGATGGTAACACCACTAATATTGCCAGTGGGATCATAGGTAATGTAGGATCAGCATTCGATTATACGATACAGCTTATAAGGGACAGTAAGGATGTATGGACGCTGAGATCAAAACCAGTAGACGATATCACATTTACACAAGAATTCTCCTTACAATATAGCCCTCAAGTAGATTTTAATAGCTTAAAGTTTTTTGGATTTAATTGTAGCTATTCTGCGACAAGGGCGGACAAATTCTTTTTTGATAACATCATAGTCGAAGATCTCACAGCTGACGAAACTGCACCACAGATAACTGATGTCGATATCATCGCTGAAGACCAGATCAGAATCACATTTGACGAAGCTGTAGATAATGTCAGTGCCAGTATGCTCAGTAACTATGCTATAGATCCCACCTTAAGAATCAATAGTGTGAGTATCGACGCTAATACTCCATATATCATAGATCTGATCTTAGATGATCCACTACCGAGTGGCGCAGTTACAGTGCTCACTGTGATGGGTATATCTGATGATGTAGGTAATGTAATGTCTAGTACCAGTTTTGACTTAAGACTTACAGAGACCGCAGAATTAGGAGATCTTCTTATAAATGAAATTCTATTCGATCCATTTCCAGATGGAGAAGATTTCGTAGAAGTCATTAATATATCTGATAAATTTATCAATCTAAAAGGCCTCATAATAGAAAATAATACGAACCAGCAATCACAGGACATAGAAGAAGACATCATATTATTACCCACAGAGATGATTGCTTTTTCTGAAAACATAGACTTCCTTATAGATACTTATGAGCCTATTAGCGAAGCACTTTTATACGAACAAGACCTTCCTGCATTCAATAACTCTGACGGTAATGTCACTATCAAAATCAACGACGGTACACAAGATATCATTATAGACACCTATGACTTTGATGAAGATCATCATCTCACACTGATATCAGATACTGAAGGTATCAGTCTCGAAAGAATAAGTACAACTGCAGAATCTAACAATCCAAGCAACTGGACATCTTCATCAGAGGCTAACCGATATGCCACTCCAGGATATACCAATTCTGCACTTGTAGAAACCACTGCAAGCTCTGACGATGTCATATCATTAGCCTATAAGGTATTCTCTCCTAATGCTGATAGCTATAGAGACAATCTAATTATAAACTATAATCTGGATAAAGCAGGATACATCGCTAATATAACCGTACATGATGATAAAGGAAGGCAAGAAATACCTATAGCTGAGAATGCTCTGATAGGTACACAAGGCTTCTACAGATGGGATGGTACTAACGAGGACGGTATATTATCTCCCGTGGGTATGTATATTATCAATATTGAGCTTTATCACTCAGACGGGGATATTATAAAAGAGAAAAAAGTCTGTGTGCTCGGTCAGCAGTTAGATTAGGAGTTTTTCTCATATCTTTGGTACAATTACACATGACTGCACATAAGTGAAGACGATACTGAGCCATAACATTACACAAGTGATCACGACAGTGATTATAATGCTATCGGCATACATTATTATATATCCACCTAAGATAGAAATATTAGAAAGGACATCAGAATATGCACCTATACTTATGTTTGCGATGTTATTTTTGAGTTTTGTTTTTATCATATTTAATCAGAAGAGGCTCATGTTCATAGGTATGATGGCGACAGCATTCATAGCTTTCTACCTTAAGATATCGTCTAATGATAATCTGATACTACCACAAGCTAATCTCCTTCCTAAAGTAAAGGTGGCTCACTTTAACCTCAGCACATTCAATAAAGAAGATCCAGAAATAGAAGTCATATTACAAGAGATAGATCCTGATGTTATCTCATTTCAAGAATTTACACCAGATTGGGAGAGACCATTATCGACTATGCTTATGATTAAGTATCCCTATTCTCATAAGATGATGCGTGTAGATCCCTTCGGTATGGCTATATTCTCTAAGAAGCCATTCAAAAACATCAACACATTCATGTATGAGGATATCCCTAATCTTGTACTATCTATAAACAATGGCTTACAGGATATAGATATCGTATCGTCTTATATCCCACTCTTCTACCCTAACCCCAAAATGAATAGAAAAGACCACCTCGATAAAGTAACGGCCGCTATATCTGTATCCAATAATCCCGTTATCGTCATGGGAGATTATAGTAGAGTATACTGGCAAGGCGAGATGGTACAATTCAGAAACGAATCTAAACTTAATAACAGCCGTAGGAGCACTGCTCTTAGTTCTCCTAATCCCTACGACCATATCTTCTACTCCGATGAGCTAGAGTGTGTACAGTTCGACGAGATCAGAGAGAGCAATCAGAATCATATCGGTATAACTGGTACTTATCAGATTAATTCTAGGAGTAAGAAAAATAAGCAATTTAGTTTTGGCAATTAAAGACATAAATTCAGAGTCTATACAAATAGAATGTCGTGCATTCGAGGCACTAGATATTCATCTGCTATATGAGATTATGAGATTGCGGCAAGAGATATTTGTCGTAGAACAAGACTGCCCCTACCTTGATGCAGATGGCGTGGATATCAATAGTCATCATGTCACATTACATATCGACGATGTACTCATCGGCTATACACGCATAGTACCACCAGGTATATCATATGAAGCATACAGCTCTATAGGTAGAGTCGTCACACATCCTGATTATCGTATCAATGGATTAGGCTCTAAACTTATGAGTCACTCTATACATAAAACTAAAGAGCTGTATCCTACTTATAGTATCAAAATATCATCTCAAGTATACATCACTAAGTTCTATGCCAAATTAGGATTTGAAGTTGTAGGAGACGAGTATCTCGAGGATGGGATACCGCATATTGGGATGATGTATGTATAAGTAGATATTGTCCGATCAGCCTATGATAATGATTTAACTCATTAGGCCTATTCTAAACTAAAAACACCAAATCAGATACAGTTAGCTATAGTAAAAACTACCTTTGCTTACTAATCTGACTTATGACCCAAGGTATAAGATACATCCTATTTGCCACATTAGCTTTTGCCATCATGAATGCTATGGCCAAGGAACTGTCTGAATTCCATCCGCTACAGGTCGTATTCTTTAGATCTATAGGTACTTGGATATTTATCTTTCCGTACATGCTCAATCACAAAATCCCTGTCAGAGGCACGCATGTCAAGCCATTGATAGCACGAGGAATACTGGGTGTATTATCACTGGCATGTTTCTTTATAGCTGTGCAGCGTATACCATTAGGCTCCGCTATATCCATTAGATATTTGGGTCCTATATTCGGTGCAGGTCTCGCTTACTACTATCTCAAGGAAAAAGTCAATTGGATACAGTGGTTGAGTTTTGCCGTGGCATTTTCTGGAGTCATTGTATTAAAAGGTTTTGATATTAGAATAGATTTCCTGAGTCTAAGTTTGCTTCTGGCATCAGCGATTTTTGTAGGTGGTGTATTTGTTTTGATTAGATACTTAAGTAACAAGGAACACTTTCTTACGATTATCAACTACTTTATGATGAGTGCATTATTGTTGAGTGTGTGCTTCGTGCAATACTGGAGGTGGCCTATCTCTCACGAGTGGCTTCCCGTATGTGGCATAGGCATGTCAGGACTCATCGGCCAGATCTACATGACAAAAGCATTCGAAACAGAAGACACCAGTGTACTAGCTCCGTTCAAATATATGGAGCTGATATATGCTATTCTTATGGGGTACTTCTTATTCGGTGAGTCCTATGAACTATTACCTATGATAGGTATCCTACTGATCATAGGTGGTATGTTGACTAATGTATGGGCTAAAGGGAAAGTTATTACATGATGTAATTATCGGAGGAAACTGTAATGCTGGGGACAGATTTATAATACCTAACCTTACTCACTATTCTTGAATAGAATAGGCTTCAATCTATATTTAGAAAACTAAGGTTCTAATATCAGCTAAAGTAAATTTCTCCCTTCGGAGGGAGATCAAAGAGGGAGGAATACTGAATACTTTCAGTGATTTATTTTCTTATAGACGTAGGTACCTAATAACTAATAGTCACAATGATTAAAAATAAATGTCAGGCACGATGCTCCTACAGTCGATAAGCCTCGTATGAGCTTAACCTACGACAAATCATTGGATAACAATGATTTCGTCTACCTATAGGGTGGATTATGCATTTCTTATGCATAATCCAGGTTCAATATATCTTGTGTCATACTTTTGAGAGTAGGTAGTACTTCTGTCTTAAACCATGGATTCTTTTTCATCCATATATTATTTCTTGGCGATGGATGTGGTAACACAAAGTACTGAGGTAGGTAATCAAGATAAGCTTCCACTGTCATTGTTAGATTTCGTTTAGCTTGATCTTTTAGATAATAATCTTGAGCATATTTGCCGATAAGTAATACCAATTGGACTTCCTTAAGCATACTGAATATTAAGTTATGCCATTGCGGTGCACATTCTTTTCGAGGAGGTAGGTCGCCAGTTTTTCCTTTGCCAGGATAACAAAATCCCATCGGTATAATCGCAAAATTATTTGTGTCATAAAATATAGAATTATCTATACCCAACCAGTTCCTCAAGTTCTCACCACTCTTATCATCCCATGGGATACCTGTCCTGTGGACTACCGATCCAGGAGCTTGACCGATGATGACTATCTTACTTTTGGGACTGAATGTAAAAACGGGCCTCGGTTCATGCTCAAAGTGAGCGGCACATATCTGGCAATTCTTGATTTCTGACTTAAGTTGGCCCATTAATTTAATTGATGATATCTAAGATAAACATAATTAACTAAATACATTTCCCCTTTCATCTCCTAAGAATGCTTGTTACTCATATATCCCTGAATAATCTCATCTATATTATTGACGACAGTTTTTGCATTATCTTTAGTAAAACACAATGCTGGTTTTGATTTGATAACACTATCATACGGTCCATCTGTACTTATAAGAATGTGCCTGTTCCTCAATTCGTTTTTAATATAATGAGCAAGTTCAGTATCTGCTTCTTTGCTATTATTTTTGACAATTTCTACACCTAAGAATAATCCTGAACCTCTTACATCTCCTATGCAATCATATGTAGACTGAAGATCAATCAATAATGCCTTATAATAATCGCCTACTTCTTTGGCATTGTTTTGTAAGCCTTCCTCTTCGATTACATCTAATACTGCAGATGCAATAGCACATGATACAGGATTCCCACCAAAGGAGCTAAAGAACTCTACCCCCTGACCAAAAGAATCTGAAATAGCATCTGTACATACCACCGCTCCCATAGGATGCCCATTAGCTATAGGCTTACCTAAGATTACAATATCAGGCACGACACTCTGAGCCTCATAACCCCAGAAGCAATCTCCCAGTCGTCCAAATCCTGTCTGTACTTCATCACTAATACAGACACCGCCTTGCTTCCTCACTGCGGGATACAAAGCTCCCAGATAACCATCAGCTAAAGGCACTTGTCCGCCACACCCTACGACTGGCTCAGTTATAAATGCCGCTATAGGTTTATCAGATTTTTCAATTTGGAGTATGGTATCTTGGGCATATTTAATACCCGCATTAGGATGGTCAGAAGTATACTGCCCTCTGTAGGTGTCAGGAATTGGAGTTTTGAGAATATGATTTTTCTGGCCTTCTCCTTTAGGATTATTGAACTTGTAATCACTGACGTCTATAGATGTCTGAGTGTTGCCATGGTAGCCATGCTCCATTACCATAAGCTGTTCATAACCAGTATGTTTTTTAGCCATTCTGATAGCGAGATCACTTGCTGCACTTCCCGAATTAACAAAATACACCTTACTTAATACATCAGGAAATTTAGACAATAACCGCTCTGCATATTCTGATAATTGGTCATACACATATCGGGTATTGGTATTTA
This sequence comes from uncultured Saprospiraceae bacterium, assembly GCA_938002705.1. GTDB lineage: Bacteria > Bacteroidota > Bacteroidia > Chitinophagales > Saprospiraceae > RFSX01. Next base: position 12,592 of record CALLAG010000097.1, read on the forward strand.
ACATAGCCATTTGCCTCCGCCCTGCTTCGACGACTTTAGGATGTGAGTGACCTACATGAGGGATGTTATTATAAGCATCTAAGAATGTATTACCGTCTGCATCATACATATACTGGAATGCAGAACGTACCATGTGTATAGGTCGATGATAACTCAGTGACAATATGGTCCCAGTATATAGATGTCTTTTCTTTATGGCTTCTTCTATGGGTACTGATTCTATTGTATCAAAGCCTACAGCTTCTCGAAATGCATTTTCAGCTTTTAGCGGATTGATACTTAACCACCTATAGAGCATATCCCATGCTAACTTCTCACTGGATGATGCATAGCTATTATCTGGATCCACTTTCTTAGCATGTGCAGAATTACAGACACTCGTCACTAATCTTGCTGCTATCAGGTAATAGAGAATCTTAACTTCTTTTTCTTCTATAGCTAATCGGCTGTTGTAAGCTCTCAATATTATTACGGCCCACTCTATCGGACTATCCTTGTCATAACAAGCATAAGTTATAGCGACTGCAAGTTCATTAATTAATGGCGAATATGCCAAGTCTCCAAAATCAATCAGGCTACTGACTTTTCCATCTTGGGTTAATATGTTCCATTCATTAGCGTCGTTATGTATAACTTGTCTTCTTAACTCCGGCAGTATCGGTCTTACGACTTCTTCATACTGTTGCACAAAATAATGTACCGTATTCCTATCTCGTGCTTTGGGGATATCATCGATATATTTTTTGTTGAGGTTGAGATATTGTATATCCCACTCCCACTGACGAGCGGCGATCGTATAGTTTTTATAATTCTGAAGCTTGATATCTGTCTCCGCAAGAAAAATACCGAGGGAGTGAAATAGTGATTCGCTATGAACTATATCTCCCAGAAACTCTCCTTCCAGAAAAGAAAGCATTCTACATATACTCGCTCTACCTTCTATATCAATCGTCTTGAGATATGAGCCATCAGCGAATATAATTGGCTCTGGATATCTATTACTATCAGTCTGATGAAGATATAATAAAGTTTCATTCTCAGCAGTCACGAGATCCATGATCTCTTCTTTATACATGTAGGTCTTAAATATATACTTCTGCCCATCAGCGATTATAAGATAATTAGCATTATCATAACCATCTAATCTCTTAACCTCTACATCTCTAAATCCAAATTCGGATTGTAATAATTGAATCATATGTACGCGGATTAAATCAATGTTCTTAAGCCTAAATAATCTAAAAGCAAATCTATTACAACATAATAACTTTTGATCCAAATGTACTAAACAAGGCATGATAATAATGCATAGGTAATGTAACTTAAGAATACGTAATATCCTTTTACTCTTTGTTTATACCATAATTAGAACTACTATTATATCGCTTTGTGGTTATATGCTGCTGAGACTATAACCATATCCTTGTGCAAGATGCTTTTGAGCGTATTATATCCAACTATATAGAAAACAGAGTAGGTCAAGATAACGACTTCTTAGATGCGATATTAGCTAACCACCTAAAAACCAATCTGCAACATCTATTCTCCAATAATCAATTCAAATCTGCAGGCATAGGCAACAATGCCAAACTAACAACTGATAAATCCATACGCAGTGATGTCATCTACTGGCTCGATAAAGCACATAACAATGAGCATGAGAATAGTTTTTTTGACCTGATGGATGCATTCGTTATATACCTCAATAGGACCTGCTATACAGGTATCACGGGATACGAGTTTCACTATGCCTACTATGATACAGGAAGCTCATACAAGCGACACCTTGATCAGTTCAAAGATAATCAAGATCGAGCCTTCTCTATGATCATGTACCTAAATGAAGATTGGAAAATCGAGGATGGCGGCCAACTCTGTATCTATCACAAAGACTCAGAACAATACGTCTCTCCTACTAATGGTTCTTGTGTGTTCTTCAAAAGTAGTGAGCTGGAGCATGAGGTGCTACTCAGCCATAAGCCGCGGATGAGTATTACGGGGTGGTTACGGACGGGGTAGGCACTACTCCTCCCTAAAATACATCCAAGTCCCACTCGCCATCAAAGCACCAAGAATCGTAGCCACAACATAGATCCATAGATCAGAAACATGACCAGATACGACAGCTGGAGA
>CALLAG010000098.1 GCA_938002705.1 uncultured Saprospiraceae bacterium
TCATATTACAATTTATAATCTTGTGTATCTCGACTACTTTGTCGGGACAGAGATTTCCGTGTGATGGAAGTTTGCTTATCGCAAATAATGATGGTGTCACCACAAGATTAATGACACCAGTATTTATTCCATTTGGCCCTGCTTTTTTAAGTCCGACAGTTAATTATTTCAATAGCCGTTTTGAGGCTACAGGTTTTAATTCTAAGGATAACTTTATCTATGCTGTACAGGAAGAATCCAATGCCATCGTAAGATTAAAAAGTGACGGCACTTATGATACAGTCGGTATTGTTTCTATCGTGGATACATTAGATGTCAATGCAGGTGACTGTACCGTTGATGGACTGTATTTAATCTACGAACGATCTTTGAGTCAGATATTGGTATTTGATGTTGTAGAGAATTTTGAATTGCTTCAAAGGATAGATTTGTATTGGGATCCGACATCATCTAATAGTGGACCATTTACAACAAGAATTTTTGATTTTGCTGTAGATCCTAATAATCCAACTATCGCGATAACCTATCAAGGGACAGACGAAAACAGTGATCTATTACCAGACATAACAAGAGGATATCTTCATCAAATCAATATAGATCTTAATGCTCCTGATGTAGGTATGGTGACGCCTATGAGTGTAGTCGATACTGAACAGATTTCTCACTTAGGTGCTTTAGCTTTTTACCCACAAGGTACACTTCAGGGATTTGGATCTGCAGATTCGGGCTTGAATCCTATTCAAAATAAGTTGTTCTCCATAGATCAATTCTCTGGTGATGTTACTCAAGTACTTCGTAATCCTATGATGGAGCTCAGCGACGGATGTTCCTGTCCGTTCTCTTTTAATTTTTATTGCAGAGTACCTACAGAAGGGATGTTCTGCAGTGGTGATCAGAAGACAATCTATCTGACGATAACTAATAATTCTTACAATTCATTAGACGATATTATACTTAGAGATACACTACCTATAGGTACTGTGATAGAGAATGTAACTGGCGTCATGATGGAAAATGTGGGTACTATAAATGGGATAGGCTCCGATATCCTTGAGATTATAGACTTAGATCTTCCTCCTAAAAGTACCACTGAGATAGAAATTAGTTTCTCATCTATTGATGCCGTTATAGGGGCAACATATAATCAAGCCTACTTAGAGAATCTTCCAGAAAAATTTGGTGGTGTGATGCCTTCTGATGATAGGAGTACTACTGTGAGGGATGATGCATCATTATTTATCGTGGTGCCACTGAGTCTCGAAGATGTAAAGTATGAAGTTGTAAAACCAACGGATTGCTTAGAAGCGAATGATGGTCAGATAATTCTATCTTCTCCGCAGTTCATACCAGGTCAAGAATACGAGTTACTGGTTAGGAATAGGATGGGTTGGGCAGAGAAAGTTTTTGAAGTCGTTGCTGATCAGGACAATTCTTTTCTCTTAGATTCTTTAGTGCCAGGAGAATATAGATTCTTAGAAATAAAGAACAAGAACGAAAATTGTGGATTAGCGATTAGATCATTTTTCATAGATGTAGATCCACCTAATAATGATTTGGATCTTGAAATAAATGCAAAGAGTCCTCTGTGTAAAGGCGAAGAATTGATACTGAACAGTAATAGTCAGAATGCCAGCTATATAAGATGGACAGGACCTAATCTATACGGATCTGAAGATCCAACTTCCATAATCGAAAATGCAGATGAGGATAACAGTGGAATGTATTATATAGCTGCTGAATATGGATATTGTAGCAAGTACGATACCATAGAAGTCATCGTCAAACCATTAGTCAATACCATCATCAGTGGTGACTCTATCTATTGCGAAAGAGATCAGTTAATCCTTACTGCAGAAGGTGTAGGAGGAGATCTATCACACATGTGGACAGGTCCTGATAATCGTACGTCATTATCAGCATCAGTGTCCGTCACATCTGTCACAACAGAGTCAGAAGGCTACTATGAGGTCATCTCATCAAATGGAGCTTGTATAGACACTGTGGGCATAGATATAGAAGTCTTGCCTACACCCACTCTTCTTCTTCCTGAAGTTATACTCACAGATTTTTGTAATTCAGAAACCTTACAACCTATAATCACAGGCGATGATGATGTCAATTATACGTGGTTTCCGCAGGAGGGGTTAAGCTGTGCCGATTGTCCGACACCGATCTTAGAACCCATAGTACAACCAAGCTATCAACTTATAGTTGAGAATACATACTTCTGTAAGGACAGTGCCGATGTATCGATAGAACTCAACAAAGCGAAGCTTATCTATATCCCTAACATATTTATAGCCGAAGATCAAGGAACAAATGGGAGCTTTGGATTATTCCCTGGTTGTGCAATTCTTAATATTAATAATCTGAATATCTATGATCGCTGGGGGCAACTTGTATATGCTTCTGATGACGTCCCTCTTGATGATGTGTCAGATTCTTGGGATGGTTATATCAGAGGTAGGCTGGGTAACTCTGGCGTCTATGTCTGGACTGCTGAGGTGGAATTGGTTGATGGGAGTATTGAATTGTTGAGGGGGAATGTTACCATCCTGGCAAGTCGTTGATTAAGAAGAGATATTGTTGAGATTGATTTCTATTTGATTTGAAATGAGAGTTAATTCCAGCCCTTTATGATGGTGTCTTATAATGACTTATTTACCTTCTTAGGTACCTCACCCTTCTCATACCTAAACAAACACCACTCTCCTCTATACTTGGTATCCAAATGCACAAAGCCATTGACTTCATAATGTGCCATGATCTTTCGCTCATCTGACTTTAGGATCCCAGACATGAGAAGTTGTCCGTTTGGCTTTAGGCGTTTGTGGATTTCTTCTGCTTTTGATAAGAGTACGTGTCTGTTGATATTGGCAAGGATGATATCATATTGCTTGTCATCGAGAAAGCTGATGTCGGATTGTTCTACCCAGATGTCTTTCTTAGTCATGCCATTAAGTTGGGATTGCTCTATGGTGTTTTCTACGGCTTCGTCTTGCATGTCTATCGCCATTATAGGTTTGGCTCCGAGCTTATACGCGAATATAGCGAGTATACCAGTGCCGCAACCGTAGTCTATGACTGACTTATCTTT
>CALLAG010000099.1 GCA_938002705.1 uncultured Saprospiraceae bacterium
TAAGCTATATAGTCATCTTCATTATTGCGATAGCCATCACAATAGGTTTCGCTAATATAGATACCGAAAATGCAGACGTCGAAGACACCGCTGTAGAGTCAGAATCATTTGAAGCTTTCGACACCATGATGGAAGCTGTCATGCATAAGCGCTGTACAAATTGTCATCCATCAGGAGATCAGCCTCGTCAGGGAGAAGACAGTCACTTGCATTATTTTGGAGTAAAGAGAGGCGAAGATAATCAAGGTCTTGCGGGCTATCAATGTAGTACGTGCCATGGCAAAGAAAATAATAATTACTCTGGGGTGCCAGGAGCTCCACACTGGGGATTAGCACCTATAGAATTCGCATGGGAAGGCAAGACCAAAATTGAGATAGCCAATCAGATGATGGACCCTAAACGAAATGGCGGTAGAACTCATGATGATATCCTACATCATATGACAGAAGACGCATTAGTGCTATGGGCATGGGAGCCGGGTGTAGATGCTGAGGGTGTAGAAAGAGAGAAGCCACCTGTATCTAAAGAGGCATATATCGCCGCAGTCAAAGAATGGATCGCTGGCGGAGCCATCATTCCATCGGAGTAATAACTATCGTCAAATCTAAAAGTCAAAGAATGAAAATATCTTTTATTATAAATGGAAAACCACGAGATGTAGAAGTCGATGGAGACACTCCTCTCTTATGGGCGATACGTGATGGATTGGATCTCAAAGGAACAAAATTTGGATGTGGAAAAGCGGCCTGTGGAGCATGTACGATACATGTAGATGGTGAGCCTGTAAGGTCATGTTCTTATCCTGCAAAAATGGCTGAAGGTAAAAGTATAACTACGATAGAAGGTCTAACATCAGACGGACAACTGCATCCTGTACAACAAGCATGGATGGAAGAAGTAGTACCGCAATGTGGTTACTGTCAGCCAGGATTTATAATGGCAACAGCAGCTATGTTAGATAAGATTCCTAATCCTACAGACGATGATATAGATGATAATATTATAAATGTCTGCAGGTGTGCTACTTACTATAGAATGCGTAAAGCTATACATAGGGCTGCCGAAATAAAAGCTCAAAATTCCTAACCGATCCTACAAATACATATGTCATGTCAGAGAATAAAACAAAAAAGAAAGCTGTGAAGAGACGAAAGTTTCTTAAGTACTCAGGAGTAGGAATTGGATTAATGATCGGTGGAGTATGGCTTGCAAGAAATCCCTTACGTCGGAAAGTATTTGAATTAAGTGAGACCATGATAGCGCCTTATCAGGGGAATGCAAGTAATCCACTACTATGGCTACAAGTGACTCCTGAGAATGAGATCATACTGCATAGTTCTAAGGTAGAGATGGGGCAGGGGAGCTTTACATCACTGGCACAACTTGCCGCAGAAGAACTGGAAGTCGATATCAAAAGAATAAAAGTCGTACATGCAGAGACAGGTACTGGCAATATAGATGGGATGGGTACAGGCGGTAGTATGAGTATAGCAAGTCTATGGCAGCCATTAAGAGAGATGTCGGCGACTATGAGAGAAATGATCAAAGTTCAAGCTGCTCAGAATCTTGGTGTAGCGATAGCAGCTCTAAGTATAACGAATGGAGTCATCTCAGCCAATGGAAAAACTGTGACCTATGGTCAGGTTGTAGCAGACGCTACAGACTGGAATATGCCAGATACACCACTACTTAAGAAGAGATCGGAATTCAAATATATAGGGAAGCCCATAGCTCGTGTAGACTTGTATGATAAAGTAGTAGGCAATCCTATATTTGGTATCGATGCGGCATATCCAGATATGTTGTATGCCTCTATGGTAAAGTCACAGATGATCGATACTAAGATGTCTAATTTTGATACATCAGAAGCTGAGAAGATGCCAGGTGTGGTTAAGGTGATGGTCGAGGAAGATTACGTCGGTGTAATAGCAAGCTCTCAAGTCGAAGCGAATAATGCTCGACTAAAAATAAAATTTGACCATACACCAAATCAAAAATGGAACCTCTCTGACGTCACAGATATGATCTCTGTAGGTAACGGAAAGAAGACGGTTTTTCAGAAGAATGGATCTCCAGTAGAAGATATAGATGCGACTGGTGAGATCTTATCATTAGAATTTAGATCGCCGATAGGTGCTCATGCACAGATGGAACCTAATGGTGCAGTCGCATGGTATAGAGATGGAAAAGTGGATATCAAAATATCTACGCAAGTAGCTAAAGTAACAAGAGCAGAAGTCGCCAAAGCGATGGGGCTCGACAAAGAAGATGTCAATATAATCACGACCTTCTTAGGTGGAGGATTTGGAGGTCGTCTGCATACACCACATGCTATATATGCGGCTAAGATGTCTAAGGCAGTCGGTAAGCCAGTGAAGCTCCTTTTTGATAGGCAGCAAGAATTCCAGAATGACAACTTCAGGCCACCCACGCATCACGTTATGAAAGCTAAGATAGCTGATGATGGCAAGACAATATTAGGATTAGAGCATCAGGTAGCGAGTGGTGACACATTATTTAACTCAGCATTAGATCCGGGTGTAGAGACCGTGATCAGAGCCGATATAGGTTCTATACGAGGAGGGGCACTCATCTATGATGCATTGCCACATCGATCTACTTATTATCATGTCGACTTACCATTTGCGACAAGCTTCTGGAGAAGTCTCGGCCTTTTGGCCAATGCATTTGCCATAGAAAGTTTTATGGACGAACTGGCCATAAAGACAGGGCAAGATCCTATACAGATGAGATTATCATCTATAGCTGATGGTAGCCCCTATGGTGTCAGAGCCAAAAAAGTAATAGAAGCATGTGCTGCCAAGGCAGGATATACTGATACAGTTATAGATGGTAGAGCTATGGGCTTTGCAGTAACGATAGATGGAGGATCTCCATGTGCACATGTTGCAGAAGTATCTATCGTAGATGAAGAAATTAAAATCCATAAAGTGACGGTCGCTTTTGATTGTGGCTTAGCGGTTAATCCTGACCAGGTAAGAGCTCAGGTAGAAGGATGTGTCTGCATGGGTATCAGCGCAGCTATGTATGAGAAGATGGACTTACGAGATAACAAATTGTCACCCA
>CALLAG010000100.1 GCA_938002705.1 uncultured Saprospiraceae bacterium
GCATACTTCGCTAAGAATGGAAACATCGGTGCTATGAAGCTCATCCAAGTCCCATCGAAGGTCGTGTAGAAAGCATCAAAATACTGCTCCATCTTATAAGCTGTACCCAATGGATCTACAGCCTTAACCATACCTGAGAATATAAATAACACACCACAGAAATTCTGTAATAGTGTCATCAACCAAGACTTATGCTTCTTAAAGCCAAAACCTATAACCAAGGTCAAAATAATAGCGGCTATTCCTATCCTAATAAGTAAAGTAGTCAGCGTCATAGTATTGTTTCTTTTTCTTTTAAAGTCTGTTTCTATAGCTAAACATAAAGATTAGCTCATTTACGAACTATACTTAATGCTTCAAATGTAGCAATTGAGTATTTTTGGCAAATATACATTATTGATTTTCTAAATATATATAGCTCAGAATACCTTTTACAAAAATGGATATTCTAAATGCTAATCCTACTAATTGATTGATAATCAAAATCTAATGATCTGTTAATAGTCATACTCATCATCTGTAATGTTCTGATCGCCATATTGTTCAGAACACTACCCAAATACAGCGTCACTAACCTCTACGCCATTGTATTCAACTATATGACTTGTTTTGTCATGGGTACACTCATACTTGGGCATCTTCCGATAAGTATGGAGACTATCCATATGCCATGGTTTCCGTATGCCCTATTCCTCAGTTTTTGCTTCATCATATTCTTTAACGTCAATGCATTCACGATACAGAAAGTAGGCATGATCGTGACGAGTATATTCCAGAAGCTATCTTTGGTATTCCCAGTGATGTTAGGTATCGTTTATTTTGGTGAAGATGCCAGCTTCTACAAGTATGCCGGTATCCTCTTATCCATAGTCGCTATAGTACTCATCAATATATCTGACAAGCAAGACTCCGCAGTTCTGGAGAAAATCAAGAAGTACTGGTATTGGCCATTTATCGTATTAGCAGGAAGTGGTCTTATCGAGCTTATCTTATTCTATATACAAGAAACCGAGAAAGTGGTGGATGGAGGATTGGCATTTGTGAGTACGCTGTTTTTTCTTGCAGGATGCTGGGGAGTTATATTTATGTTAGTCACAAGACGATTAAACGTCAAGAAGCAAGACGTCATCGCAGGTATCTCCATAGGTCTTCCTAATTTCTTCTCCATATATCTGATTATCTTAGGTCTCGATGTAGGCTGGGATGGCTCTGTATTGTTTCCGCTTAATAATCTCGGGACCATAGTTGCGACGAGTATTATTGGTATTTTGATATTTAAGGAGAAGCTGATTAGGGCTAATTATATTGGGTTAATATGTGCTTTGATTGCTGTGGGGTTGATATCTGTGTAAATAATATAAAATCATGTCAGAAGAAATAGACGGCTACAAAACAATAGACACAAGAAGTGAAGGCGAACATAAAGCCAAGAGCAGTAAGTTCATCGGTTATCTGTTTCCTATGAAGGAAGAAGCTGATCTTGTGGATATCCTCCAAGAGATCAAATCCATGCACCTTAAGGCAGGGCACCACTGCTACGCCTACAGACTCCGAGATACTAATATATACAGACACAGTGATGATGGAGAACCCTCTGGCACTGCTGGCAAACCTATATATAATCAGCTACTCAGCTATGGAATCGTAGATGCATGCTGTGTTGTCGTGAGATACTGGGGAGGTACCAAGCTTGGGACATCAGGTCTTATATCGGCCTATAAAGAAGGTGCCAGATTGGCCCTTGAGAATGCGACTATTCTCCAGAAGTACGAAGAAGAAAGTCTCGAACTATTCTTCGACTACGCCATCATGGGACAACTCATGGAGACACTTAAGAAGCTAAATATCAATATCTCTGAAAAGTCATTTGATAGTACTCCGCGTCTGACGATCACTACGAGAGCATCCGTAATAGATGATACTATTATCAAGATAAAAGCAGATCTACTCAATAGGTCAGTGGAGGATATTGTCGAGGATGATGTTATTGAGGGGTTGAGGTTTGGAACTGAAAAGGATTAGAATTTCTATTTTTTTATTATTTGCAAGCAACTGTTTTCCATGCTACATAACTACATGTTTAAGAACTTTTCTGTCTCTACTTTTCTTTGCATTTTCCTCGCCGGAATGGCGTTCATTTTTTTCTATTGAAAAAAAAACGAACCAATGAAGACGATGAATGTCGCCATTCCGATCGAAGCATCGGGAAAAATCCAAGGCTGCAGCTCTCCCGCTTTGCGGTTCTATCACTTAGAGCCTCTCAGCTCTACTCTACGAGATCGTTCTTTCATATTTCTTAATGTCAAAACAGCTATCTATAGCTAAACAAGCTTGAGAGAATGATCTTAGTTTTGCTAAGAATATTGTGACTAAATGTCACAATATAATAAACGAACCTCATTATCAAATGAGGGTGGGATGGCTTCCCATCCGCTCCGCGGTTCATTCTCTTGGAGTCTCACGACTCCACTCCTCAAGTTCGATCTCTCACCCTTCGGTCGTCAGACCAGCATACGGCAGACAGGCACGGCCATTGTTTTTAACGCTATAAATAACTGATTTGCCTAAAATGGCTAAGGCCATTAAAAGCTTGTGCTCTATTCAAAGTTAGCTTTAGACCAGAATCCTTTTTTCAGTAATTCTACCTACCAAAAACCTTAATCCTCAATTCTATAAACTTATCCTTTACAAAAGAAAAGTTAGAATCTCTTAATGCCATGATGGTTATGATCAATGCAACAGGCCCTAATATGATATTGGACAGCCAGCCAGCCATTATGGGATTCATAGCATTAGAGGTCGTCAGCTTGTCTCCCATCATATCGATGACTATAAATAACATAAAGAATATAATAGCTATCAGCAATGGATATCCATATCCGCCCTTCCTCACAATGCTCCCAAGTGGTGCACCTATAAATAAGAAAATTATACATATCAGTGCCCATGCGTATATCTGGTGATAACGTAGTATGCAGCGATTCATCTGAGACTGGATGCTTTTGTTTCTGGCTTCATTCTGACGTATAAGGTCATTACGTTTATTAGATAGATATTTAGAAGCTTTGATGATTGATTTTGCGCTAAGCGTATCGAATGTCTCTATCAGACTTGTATATTGACTGAGATCTCTAGTGATGTATTGTGTTGCTGGATTAGTGATGGATTTTATGACGTTTCTATTCCGTGTCTTTACTTGCTCATCTTTTTTGGTTATTGCAGCTTTTACTTTTTCTGGTAGTGGAGAAGCTTCTTCCTTGACTTTAGTATCACTGTAGTCTTTGACCTCAAGTAGATTCTGAAAATTGGTCACCATCTTACCTGAGTTAGTCAGTATCTGATTATCAAAGGAATCTATAGTGACGAGTAGTTGCTTAGCATTAAGTAAGTCATGCTCTCTTCTCGTGATACTAAAGTTCTGAGCTTCCATATCAAAATCTGACATATCAAATACCTTAGTCCAACTCTCAAATTTTGTCCTCAGAAGAGGGTACGTATGCTTAGACTTATCCGGTGTTTTTTCTACCATCTCCCGATACTGTTCTCCTTTGTCTAATTCCATGACGAAGAGGTTATTCTCTTCTTCAGTATACATAGAACCTGACTCCGCAGTCAGTAGACTAAGCTTAGACTTATCATTAGCTGAGTGATCATATATAAGTACGTCTCCTATATCTGATCCGTTAGGATCTATATCTCCGAACCTGATGACATAGTTCCTAAAGTCTTTGCTGAATACATCTTCTTCAAAACTTAAGCCCAACTTCTGACTCTTGACAGAATTTAATCTTTCTAAAAAATTAAAATAGGCTCGCGGCTTCAGATAGTTAGAAGCGAATAGTGAAAATATAGATGTAAATATGGCAAACAAGATACCTCCCAAAAATATCCTGGTCAGAGAAATACCAGCAGATTTCATACTAGAGAGCTCATAGCGTTCTGCAAGATTACCGAATACCATCACACTTGCTATAAGTATCGTCACGGGTACGGCTTTAGGTATAATGCTTACGCCAAAATAGAAAAGCAACTCCAAGATAATAGGCAAAGAGATGCCTTTGCCAGCGATATCATCTATATACTTCCATAAGAAAATCATCAATAGCACAAACTCCGCTACAAAGAACGCCATGATATATGGTGGTATAAAGTCTTTTATGACGAGTTTATCTAATTTCTTCAAGAGTACAAGTATCTGATAATCTGTTATTTATAAAATAATAAATATAATCTGTAACAATATACAGCCCCCTACCGTCAATCTGATATGAATCATACGTAAATGTAGAAACTGTAAAGAACCGCTAAGATATTATGTCTAATGATAGAACGATCTTAATGGATAGTTATATTTTGGCAGAACAATACAATAGACACACAGATTCCAAGCAATGCAGGTCAAAGAATTCAACATATTAGTAGGTAGACTCAAGGATAAGATGTATCGCATCGCTTATCGTGTGGTAAAAAATGAGGAAGAAGCTCAAGATGTAGTCCAAGATACACTGGTCAAAGTATGGAAGATCAGAGAGAAACTTGCCGATATAGAGAACGTAGATGCTTACTGTATGATGATAACAAGGAATATCGGTATAGATAAAATACGAAGCAGAAAGATGGATACAACAGATATAAGCGAGCAGTACGACCTGAAATCAAGTGCTCCAGATCCAGAGAGACTATCGATAGTAAGAGATGAGCTTAGAATAGTCAGAGCCATCATACAGGAACTACCTGAGAATCACAGAACGGTGTTAGAACTAAGAGATATAGAGGGACATTCTTATAAAGAGATAGCTGAGATGACGGGATATAATCTCGACAAAGTCAAAGTATACCTGCATCGAGCAAGATTAAAATTAAGAGAACAATTAAACATTCAAGTCATATGAGACCTACAATAGATCAGCTTATTCAGAAATACTGGGATGGAGAATCCACCCTCGCTGAAGAAAAGCAATTGAAGGATTATTTTAACTCAGGAGCCGTCGATGATGCCCATATGTCATTAGCTCCGATGTTCAGATATTATAGATCAGAATCTGAGATAACGACTGACTTCGTACCAGACTTAAGCTTTACTCAAGAGTCAAAGCCCAAAGTAAGATACTTGATACCTAAGATAATGGGTATAGCTGCGTCTCTCCTACTCTTGCTGACGGTAACATACCAGCAACTGGACATGGACGACACAAGCTACAACAACAAATACACGGAAGTAGAAAATCCCGACGAAGCACTCGCTATAGCGATAGAAGCTCTCGGCTTTCTGGGGACCAAATACAAAAAAGGAACGACACCTATGTCAAAGGGACTTAAGAATCTCGAGAAGACTGATGTCTTCAACTTTACTAAAAATTAGAACACATTATTACAACACATTTATCATAGAATTATGAAACATATTATCACCATATCATTATTACTCCTTATGGCCTTCTCTGCCTCAGGACAGAATGATGCCATCACTAAGTACTTTGACCAATATAGAGACGACGATAGATTTACTATGGTGTCTATCAACAAGAAGATGTTTGAGCTTATCGCAAATGTTGCTGAAGAAGAAGTCGATGATGAGGTTATGGATATGCTCAAAGAAATGGACGGCCTCAAAATCCTAACCACAAGCGATAGCCCAAAGCAGTTCTATGATGAAGCCATCGCCAAATTCAACACCCAAGAGTACTCAGAACTGATGACAGTCCGAGACAAGAATCAGAATATTAGATTCATGGTCAAAGACACAGATGGTGGCAAAATCGTCGATGAATTACTTCTATTGGTCGGTGGAGAAGAAGAATTTGTTATGCTCAGCTTCGTAGGCAAGATCTACCTCAATAAGATAGGCAAGCTGGCTAAGAACATGGATATTGATGGCATAGAACATCTTGAGAAACTTGACAAATAATCGAAGTACCCGATCACTACATACAACCAAACCCATGAAAACAATACTCCTATCTGCAATCGTAATTGCATTATACATTGTACCGACACAGACTGTAGGACAAGATTCTATGTCTCCCAATAAATTCATAGACCTACTGCTCAAAGATGACCATTCGCTTGCAGTAAGGGTACCAGGATGGGTCGTAAGATCTACAGGAAGAATAGCTGCTATAGATCTGGAGGGTGATGAAAAAAAGATCGTCAAAGAACTCTCTAAGAGTATCAAGAGAATAAGAGCTATCGTCAATACGAAGCCTCCTTCAGAATTAGGGGATAACTTATTAGCTCTATATAACTACTTCGGTAATAACGCTTATGACGAATACGTTCAGGTCAGAAGCGAAGGCAATAACGTATCTCTATGGGCACAACAGAAGAAAGATAATATCAAAAACATCGTGCTGATCGTACACAGTGACGAAGACGATTCTGTAGTCATCAATATGAAAACAAAAATCAGTATAGATAAGCTCAAAAGCATGAATTTCTTTAAGGAAATGCAGAAGATATAATCTTAGTTAACCAATGTCTACTAAGCCAACATTGGGATCACGACATCAAAGATCAATTTGTATAAGATAACACCTATTAAGATGGCCATGCCGAATTTTATAAGATCCGTTTTATTCTCTTCTTTATCGCTTTCTTTCATAATTAAGCTTTGAAGGTCGATGATTTCAAATAATTATCTAAAATTAAGTTAATTAGATCTAAACTTAGTTTGTAACGGATTCTGTCTAACATCCCAGAACTGTAATACGTGAATCTCATCATCTTTTAACTGATAAATCAAATAGT
>CALLAG010000101.1 GCA_938002705.1 uncultured Saprospiraceae bacterium
AGGTATTGGTAACAGGTGTTCTTGGATTAATGAATCTGTTGTCTAAGATGCCAAGAGTTAACCAAGCTGTCGGCGAGGACGCCAACAGTAACCATGGTGATTGTATTTTTGATAACTTCCTTTAAGATTCTTGGTGGCGTCCCCGCCGCCAAGTGTTGATGTCAGGTATCGGTATCAGCTATAGCTGAGTTAATGAATCTGTTGTCTAAGATGCCAAGAGTTAACCAAGCTGTCGTCGAGTACGCCAACAGAAACGATGATGGTTATATTTTTGTAGCGTCCCTTGAGGTTCTTGGTGGCGTCCCCGCTGCCAAGTGTATAGATAAATATTTCTAATGAGGTAACTTATCTCTCAATAATCCATAAGCATAAGTGCCGAGTACAGCACTTAATATCACAACTATAAAGACTGTGTACCCATTCCCGATAAGGGTAAACATAGGTCCTGGACAAGCGCCACTAAGTGCCCATCCTAATCCAAATAATATGCCACCAGCTAAGTATCTTACTACGCCAGAGTTTTTATCTTTTATATCGATAGCGTCGCCACTAATAGTCTTAAGCTGGAGTCGCTTGATGAGTTGTATGATGATGATTCCTGTAGCTACTGTAGAGCCTATGACGCCATACATGTGGAAAGATTGGAATCGGAACATCTCTTGTATTCTGTACCATGAGATCACCTCAGATTTTGTCATGATGATCCCAAAAAGAATTCCTAATAGACAGTACTTGATATATTTCATAATATTATATGCTTAGAAGATGAGAGGAAATAGAAGAAAAGTCATAATCAGTCCGCCGATAAAAAATCCCACTACTGCTATGAGTGATGGAATCTGTAGATTAGATAAGCCACTGATGGCGTGTCCTGAGGTGCATCCTCCCGCCCATCGTGTACCGAATCCTACTAGAAATCCTCCGACAACTAATACAGCGAATCCTCTTATAGTTAATAAGCTTTCCCACTCGAAAAAGGCAGTAGGTGCAAAGCCACCATTGAATTCTATATTTAATGCACTGAGGTCATCTATAGTAGATTGACTTAGTGCCAGTGGGTCTGGGCTGCTGAGATAGTTAGTCGCTATATAGCCTCCTATTATAGCACTGAGTACAAAGACAAGATTCCACATCTGACTCTTATAGTCAAAATCAAAAAATGAAGCGTGCTTGCCAGCACCGCCTATGGTACAGAGTGTACGCAGTGTGCTACTGACACCAAAATTACCTCCTACCAGTAGTAAGAGAAACATGACTAAGGCTATCATGGGTCCTGCGACGTACCATGGCCAAGGTTGCGATATTATTTCTATCATGATATTATTTTTTAGTAGATGGACAAACGAATTCTGTCATTGGGATACCTGTCTTTTTTATACCATTATAACCATCTGATACATTAATAAGATTATGATATCCTCGTGACTTAAGTATAGAAGCGGCGATCATAGATCTATAGCCACTTACACAATGGATATAGAATGGGTCTTCCTTAGGGTATTCTGATAGATGATCACTTAGTGTACTCAGTGGTGTGTTAGTAGCAGTATCGATATGTTCTGCTGTGTATTCAGAATTCCTTCTTACATCGAATATTTTTGTTTCGGACTCTTTCTTGATAGTCTCTAATTCTGTAGCGACGATAGAGTCTACTGAGTCCGTTTCTCTGCCTTCTTTTTTCCAAGCTTCCATACCTCCATCAAGATAGCCGAGGACATTATCAAAACCTACTCGCGATAATCTTGTGACAGCTTCTTCTTCTTTTCCGGCTTCTACTATAAGAACGATAGGCTTGTATACGTCGACGACTAATTCTCCTACCCATGGTGCAAAACTGCCATTAAGTCCTATAAATATACTCTGAGGAATATGACCTGAAGCGTATTCTTGTTGTGTCCTTACATCAAGCATCAATGCATCTGCAGATTCTACTACAACTTCAAATTCCTTAGGTGATAATGCTCTTAGTCCAGTGCTCATCACTTTCTCAGTATTATCATAGCCTTCTTTATTCAGCTTAACATTAGCTGGAAAATAGGCCGGCGGAGGTAGTAGTCCGTCAGTGACTTCTTTGATAAATTCTTCTTTGGTCATATCAGCTCTTAGGGCATAGTTGACTTTCTTCTGATTCCCTAATGTATCGACCGTTTCTTTCATCATATTCTTGCCACATGCTGATCCAGCACCATGGGCTGGGTAGACGATGATGTCATCATGTAGTGGCATGATCTTGTTTCTGAGACTGTCATATGCCATGCCTGCAAGGTCTTCCTTGGTTATAGAAGCGGACTTCTGAGAGAGGTCAGGACGTCCCACATCACCTAGGAATAATGTATCACCTGTAAATATTGCATGCTCCTTACCATCTTCATCTATAAGCAAGAAGGTTGCACATTCTATGGTGTGGCCTGGTGTGTGCAGTACTTTTATTTTTATATTTCCTATCGAGAAGACCTCCCCATCAGTAGCAATATGTGCATCATAGCTCGGGTCAGCCAGCGGTCCATAGACGATAGTAGCGCCTGTCTGCTCCGCTAAGTTAAGGTGGCCACTGACGAAGTCTGCATGGAAGTGTGTCTCAAAGATGTATTTGATCTTGACATTATCATTCTCTGCTCTTTTGAGATATGGAGACACTTCTCTTAACGGGTCGATAATAGCGGCTTCTCCATTACTGTGGATGTAATAAGCCCCTTGAGCTAAGCATCCTGTATATATCTGCTCTATAACCATGTTGTATTATTTTATTATAAATTCTTTTATAAATATCCATATAGCCATCAAGATAATAAATATCCCAAAGCCTTTTTTTAGTTTGGCACCTTCTACAAATTTGCCAATATAAATGCCTAAAAATATTCCTGCTATAACTATCCCCGTAAAGGGTAATAAGAAGTTCCAGTCTATATTCATATTAAGTGCATCTCCTAATAGGAATCCCATCAGAGACTTTACCGCTACTATGATGAGTGATGTTCCTATCGCTTTTTTAATTTCTATACCGCCTAAGAATATCAATGCTGGTATGATCAGGAATCCTCCTCCCGCTCCTACGAAACCCGTAACGGCACCTATCAGAAATCCTTCTATAAATACGATAGGGTAGAACTTCTTACTATAACTTTTACTATCATCAGTACTCTCTTTGGAGAAAAGTAAAGAGGCGGCAGCCACTATCATAAGAATAGAAAATAAACCAAACATGGCCATTCTTCTAGTCAATACAAAACTTCCTAAAGTCAAAATATTGTCAGGCAAGATAGGTACAATATAATGTCTGACTATCCATACGCCTATGATAGCAGGTATGCCATAAGATACTGTCGCTTTCCA
The DNA here is from genome assembly GCA_938002705.1 of uncultured Saprospiraceae bacterium. Lineage (GTDB taxonomy): Bacteria > Bacteroidota > Bacteroidia > Chitinophagales > Saprospiraceae > RFSX01. The sequence continues at coordinate 3,334 of CALLAG010000101.1, forward strand.
ATCTATGTTTTTGTTAAGATGCTGCTTATAACCACCGAATAATGATGCAGTACCGATGATGAATAGTGAGTAGCCAGTAGCTACTTTCTCATCTAATCCAAAAATATATGCGAGTATGGGCACTGCAAGAATGGACCCTCCACCTCCGACGAGCCCGAGGGAGATACCTACAAATAGTGCCATTCCAAATCCTAGTATTTCCATTATTATTTTCTTGTGGTTCTATATTGTAGTGTGATTTTTAGAGTAGATCACAATTTTCCATACAATCGAATAAGCTTAATATATGTCTATCAGCAATACTGTAGTATACTTGCTTGCCCTGCTTTTCTGATGTAAGAATGCCATTGTCCTTCATCTTAGCAAGATGGTGGGACATCATACTGATCTCACATTCTGTCGTTATACGCTTACATAGTGTACCTACGTCGAGAGGCTCTTCTGCTTCTAATACCTCAAGAACTTCCAGTCGTACGGGATGTGCTATAGTCTTGAATATTTTAGCGACAGCTTGTAGCTTTACACTTGATAGTTGTCTGTTAGAAACTTTCATAATGCAAATGTATGAACAATTGAACAATTATTCAAATGTTTATTTTCGTTTTGATCACTTTTGGATGTGTATGTACGGATTGTATTGTCTAACTCATTGATAAAGAGTCGAATAATTGTAGTATTATTTTATCCTTTATAGAATCCATGATCATCAGATAATCCTAATTTGTCGATGAATGGATTCCACCTTGGGTCATCATGTACATTCTTAAATTCAGGATAGTTAAGAATTTCTAATAGGGAAGGGTCACGATTTTCAAATGCTAATTCTAGCCATTCGAATGTTTTATCATTCTCTTTTCGTGATGCATAGATATGTGCTATGTTAGGCCATCCCTCATCTCCATATTTTTCTATGAATTCTTTAAGGAGTTCATCAGAGAGTACCTTATCTCCGATGGCGAATGTGACTATGCATTTTCGATAAAGTCGCCAGAATGGATCATCATCTTTCTCTAATGCATCTAAAGCTTTTTGATCTTCTCCTTTGATAAGATAGATCTGCGATATAAAGTTATGCCCAAATCCTGAATTAGGATTCATCTGCAAATATTTTAGCATTTGAATTTCTGCTTGTTCATAATCTTCGTTCCATATGTTATAGAGTCCAGAAGTATAGTTCAGCACATAGTTAACAGGATCTAATCGCATGGCTCTGTTAAGGAATTTTATGGCTTCATCCATTCTTCCTAAGTCTAAGGCATTGCTTGCAGCCTCGTAGATAACTTCTACATTATTAGGGTCTAATTCTATCGCCTTTTTGAGGTTCTTATCTGCGGATTTAAAATCCCAAGCTGCTCTGTCGAATGTTGCGATTGCAGTATAAGCTAATGCATAATTAGGATCTAATTCTTTTGACTTATGGGCAGCTGCAGGACCTTCTGTCATAGTCTCTGATATATTATACCTAGAATAGCTGAATGCTCCGTTGTATATCAGTTCGCTTAATAATGCCCATGAGGGTGCATAGCTATCATCTATGCTGATAGATTTTCTTATGAGACCTTCAGCTATACTATCACTTTGAGCATCCCTATAATCTCTAAGTAGTTTAGCTTCTAAGTATAGATTATATGCTTCTGGCTGTACAGTTGCTGATACTATAGAATCACCGAGCAAGGTTATTTTTAATTCTTGTAGAACGACAGCGGCTATCTCATCTTGTATTTTGAATATATCATCTATAGGTCTATCATAGGACTTAGCCCACTGCTGGACTCCATTTTCTGTATTGATAAGCTGTGTAGATATTCTGAATGTGTTGCCCGACTTTTTGATGCTTCCATCTAAGATATGATTGACATTAAGGATGTCGCCTATCTCTGCCGTTGTTACTTCTTTACCTTTGAAGGAGAATGAGGATGTTCTACTGATCACTTTTAGTTCATTGACTTTAGTCAGTAGGTTGATAATCTCATCGCTGATCCCATCAGAAAAATATTCTTGATCTTTCTGTGGACTCATATCAGCAAAAGCGAGTACAGCTATGGATTTTTCTGAAGAAGAGATGGCTTCTGTAGTGGCTTGCTTAGATTCTGT
>CALLAG010000102.1 GCA_938002705.1 uncultured Saprospiraceae bacterium
AGAGCTGCAGGGCCTCCTCCTATTATTGCTAAGTTCTTCATACTGTACAGCAATGATACTAAAGAAAATATTGAAGACGGGAGTTATATTGTGAGCATATACTGATATTCATATAAAAGCGATTTTTATTATCTATATATTTACAAATAGCTAAGATGATATAGTATGAAAGAAAAGAAAAAATATACTAATGCAGAAATCATAATGATCATCTTCTGCACCTTAGGTATTTCACTTATGGTAGCTCAGAAATTCATAGATACAGAACTAAATCTATTCACGATCTCAATTGCGTTAAATGGAATAGGGATTATGGCATTCCTATACAGCAGAAAATAAATAATAAGCTATGAATAGCTACTTTCACAATTACAAAAAAAATATCTAAGTTAAGTGAAAGTCTGTATCGCAGAAAAGCCAAGTGTCGCAAAGGAAATAGCCTATATCATAGGAGCCAAAACAAGAAAGGATGGCTACTATGAGGGTAATGGCTATCAGGTCACTTGGACCTTTGGCCACTTTTGTACATTACTACCTCCACAAGACTATAAGCCACAATGGAAGAGATGGAACTTGGATACACTTCCTATGCTCCCAGAAAAATTTGAGACCAAAGTAATGAGTGATGGCGGTGTCAAAAAACAATTTAAAATCATCAAAAGCCTCTTCAAGAAAGCAAGCCTTGTTATAAATTGTGGTGATGCAGGCACAGAGGGAGAGCTCATACAGCGATGGGTCATCAAAGAAGCAGCATACAAAGGTCAAGTACAGAGACTATGGATATCATCCCTGACATCAGAAGCCATTCGTAAGGGATTCCAAGAACTGAAACCTGCAAGTGATTTTGATAACTTATACTATGCTGCCAGCTCCAGAGCTATAGGCGACTGGCTACTGGGTATGAATGCCACACGACTCTATACACTTAAGTATGGCGGATATAAGCAGGTACTCTCTATAGGTCGAGTGCAGACGCCTACCCTTGCGATGCTCGTCAGAAGACATCATGAGATCGAAAATTTCGTACCACAACCGTACTGGGAATTACACACGCTGTACCGGAAAGTGACATTCAAAAACACTACAGGAAGATTTGAAAATCCTGAGCAGGGACAAGACCTCCTGCAGCAGATAACAGGTAAGGACTTAGTCATCACCAAAGTAGAAAAGAAAGACGGCAAAGAATATGCGCCAAAACTATATGACCTTACAAGCATACAAGTACACTGTAATAACAAATATGGCTATAGTGCTGAGAAGACATTAAAGGTAGTCCAGAAATTATATGAAATGAAAGTCGTCTCCTACCCACGGGTCGATACTACCTATCTGCCAGAAGATATATATCCCAAAATTCCAAACATCTTAAAAGGTCTAAAAAATTATAGTGAATACACTGATCAGATACTAAAATCAAAGATCAGAAAATCAAAAAAAGTTTTTGATGATAAGAAGGTAACAGATCACCACGCCATCATACCTACCGGTGAGCAGCAGAATCTCTACGGTGAGCAGCAGCAAGTCTATGACATGATCGTAAGGCGCTTTCTTGCCGTATTTCTCCCAGATTGTAAAGTCGCTAAGACAACTGTCAAAGCAAAAGTGGAGACAGTCTTATTCGTCGCTAAAGGGAAGGAAATAATCGAAGAAGGATGGAGAGTACTATTCCCCAAAAAAGATAAATCTAACGAAGAGGCGCCGGATGATAAAGAGAAAGATGATGACAAGGTCTTACCCTCGTTCAAAGAAGGTGAAAAAGGACCACACAATCCATCACTACTTGAGAAAATGACAAAGGCACCATCGTACTACACAGAAGCATCTCTGCTACGTGCTATGGAGACCGCCGGTAAGCAAGTAGATGATGATGAGCTCAGGGAGCTTATGAAAGCTAATGGAATCGGCAGACCATCTACTCGTGCTAATATCATAGAGACATTATTCCGAAGGAAGTATACCTACCGTAGAAAGAAGCAAGTCTTACCTACGGACATGGGTATACAGTTAATAGATACAATCAAAAATAAATTGCTTACCTCAGCTGAGCTTACCGGTCAATGGGAGAAGCGACTCAAAGAAATAGAGCTCGGAGACTATAGCCCAAAACCATTCATACAAGATATGAAGAAAATGGTAGATGACTTAGTCAAAGAAGTAAGGTTAGAAAAGGGTGTAAAAAGATTTGCAGTTCCTGCTACTAAAACTTACTCTAAATCTAAACGGAAACCCAAGTCTAACACAAGCAAACTCACAAAAAAAGGGAGCAAGAAGACATCGACAACCAATAGCAAAATGCAATGTCCTAAGTGCTCGATAGGTACTGTCATAAAAGGCAACTCAAGATATGGTTGTACGCAGTACAAAAGCGGCTGTAACTTTGGAATTCCATTTGTATATATGGGTAAGAAGATAAGCGATAATCAAATAAAGCGCCTCGTAGAAAAAGGATCTACAGTCAAGCTAAAGGGGTTCTTAACTAAAGATGGAAAAGTGGATGGGACTATAAGTTTCGATAATAATAAGCAACTTATACTCAAGCCATCAGACAATGTAACAACGAATAATAGACCAAGCAAAACAAAAGCTGTAGAAATGCCTACTTGCCCTAAGTGCAAAAAAGGAAAATTAATAAAAGGTAAAACGGCTTATGGGTGTACAAGATGGAAGTCAGGTTGTGAGCTCAGAGTCACATTCGCAGATATCAAGAAGAAAGCTGCAGGGCAGCAATTAACTAAAGATCTAGTCCTAAAAATAATCGCTAGCTGATGAGCAATGGCTATGATACTTATACAGACTATACTCTGAGAACTCTGAGTCATTTACCATTCATACACAACACCTAATGAGACTGTTGCGAAGTGTAACCAATTTCTTACATATCCATCACCAGGACCTTTATCATCTTCGGATGTACCTACAGCACCTCCACCGAGATATCTTAAGTTAAAGAATGCACTAATCGGTTCATTGACCCTAATGCCTGTCCTGAAGCTGGCATCAAGTATAGCTCCTACTATCTCATTATCACTACCATTAAGATAACTGACGGGAGCATAGATACCATCAGCTTCTATTTCTGCATATACCATATTACTTAACTGTGCTCTTGACTTTAATTTTAATGCCGGAACTAATCCTACACCTCTGTTAGTACGGAAGAGGCTTCCATCGATAGATTCAAAAGAGATTGTTGCATTACGGATCTGTAAAGTACCTCCTATAGCAAAATCATATTTTTCGTTATTACTCAATAACTCTCTCAGATAACTAAATCGATAGAATGGGAAATTATATAATAAATTAACTCCCGTAGAGGCAGGAAAGGTAACATCATCTACGATCAAGTCTTCTGTCAATAGAACTTGAGATTCTATTCTTAATGGTTGGTATAAAAATACTAATGTATGCGTAGGACCTAAGTCCAATTCTACTGAGAATCGCTTAACCGGGAATAATACATCTTGTCCACCATCATCTCTATAGTCAAAATAAGTACCGCGATTACTGAATTGTACCTTATGACTCATGACGTTCAGAAAGCCCATCTCTACTACAGCTCTTACAGTCGTAGATTTATCAGAGTTACCTGCATCATAAGTGAGATCTTGAGAAGCAACATAAGAATAGGAAAGTAATGAGATGAGTAAGAATATCAAGTTCTTCAATACCATAATTAGGATTTCTAAAATTTAAGAATACTTATATAAGAAGAACTATCAATTATTGTTCGATTACAAAGGCCCAAATAAAAGTCAAGTCTCAATAGGGGCTTATTATGTACAGTAATCTCGTGATATAATCACAACTCACATATGCCCAAAAAAGACAAGTAATAGACAATAATAGGCATCTCAGATATAAAAAAAAGTACATTGATAATAAGTAAATCAACACCCAAAGCATAATTGATAAATTACCTCTAAATTTATATCATGAGAAAATTATACTTGGGAGCAATTCTGTTCTGTGCTATCATACTTATGGGTTCTGGAATTATCAATCTTGATATGCTACATAATTACGCTAATCAAGAAGTCCCATCTTATATAACCTTAGATAATACAACAGATAACCATATAACTGATGAGGTCGCTACACTCGGTAGAGTGTTATTCTACGACACAGAGCTCTCCTTAGATAATCAGACTTCTTGTGCAAGCTGTCATCAGCAGGAAGTGGCTTTCGGTGATAAGAATCAAGTGAGTGTAGGATCATTTGGATTGACTGGTAGGCACTCTATGCGATTAGTCAATTCAAGATTTTCGGCAGAATCAAGATTCTTCTGGGATGAACGTGCATCAAGCTTAGAGGACCAAAGTTCGATGCCCATACAAGACCATATAGAAATGGGCTACAGTGGACAATTTGGACAGCCAGGAATCGATGCTCTTATCGAAAAAATGGAATCTATAGATTACTATAATACACTGTTCGAATTTGCATTTGGTGATAATTTTATATCTGAGGAGAGGATACAATTGGCATTAGCACAGTTTATACGAAGTATACAATCTTTTGATTCCAGATACGATGAGGGACGTGCTGCTGTACCAAATGGCAATAGACCATTCTCTAATTTTACTAATCAAGAAAATCGTGGCAAACAATTATTTCTGGAGGCTATTGAATTTGGTACTGAAGGTAATCGTATAGGAGGAGGTATCGCATGTGCACAATGTCATACACCACCAGAATTCTCCATCAATCCTAATAGTAGAACTAACGGTGTCATACTTGACGCCACAGGTTATGGCTTTGACGAGGGTATCATCAGGTCACCGAGCCTGAGAGACGTATTTAACCCTGCAGGAGAGCTTAATGGACCACTTATGCATAATGGTCTATTCTCAGATATGCATCAGGTGCTTGCACATTATAACGATATAGCTGAAGCTACAGGCAATCCCAATACTTTTGTAGATAATAGACTTAAAGACGGCCAATTCATTCAGAAATTAAATATGACTGATGATGAGGTCAACAGTGTAGTTGCCTTCCTCAAAACATTAACCGGCTCGGACTTATACACAAATGAGAAGTGGTCAAATCCTTTTGATGCAAATGGTGAACTTGAAATTCTTTTTGGCCCTACTGACATCCAAGACTTGGAGCAAGCTAATATCCGCATCTCTCCTAACCCTGTAGCTGATCAGATTAATATCGACAACCTAGATAAGCTATCTCAGATTAACATATTAGATATCAGAGGTCAGCTTATGATTTCTCATAATATCGATAATCAATCAGAAGCACATTTTGATGTATCAAGATTAAAGGCTGGAGTCTATATTATTATGGCGAAGAGTGATACTTCTAATGAAATAGTAACTCAGAAATTTATCAAGTTATAGAATGCCTTAGCAAAAGCTTATATCACCCGGTATCATAGTATCTGTATAAAAAAAATATAGCTCCAATGCTACATATAGAGTACTGCAAATGTCTATATTGCACATACTATATATGGACTTAACTATAACGCAATACCTTCTCCTGAGTAACA
>CALLAG010000103.1 GCA_938002705.1 uncultured Saprospiraceae bacterium
CTCTGCGCCAGTCTCTTATGGTTATTAGTCGCTGTATCATTGATATCTATAGCTCCTACACCTATAGGTCCTACAGCTATTTTTTTCATATATATATCTGGAGCATTAAGAAGGCATCCTTTGTTACCTATCGCCATTACTGAGATAGAATTATGGCCACCCGTGGCACATATTGTAGTACCCTCTAGTGGATCGAGTGCTATCTCCAGTTCTGGACTATCTGCACAGCCTACTTTCTCACCTATGTATAACATGGGTGCTTCGTCACGCTCCCCTTCTCCTATGACAACAGTCGCATTACATGGTATGGTATCTAACATTTTTCTCATACCATCTACAGCAGCTTGATCAGCAGCTTTCTCATCTCCCTTGCCCATCCATCGGGCCGAATTTATAGCAGCTATCTCAGTAGCCCTGACGAATTCTAATGCAAGATTCCTTTTCATTATTTAGTTTTTTTTCGTTTGATATTGGATTCTGATTTGATCAAAAGTACCATTACATATCACATTATCACAGTCTAAAATTCAAGAATCACAGCCGATAGTTAGTGTATAAAAATAGATAAGCCCATAAAAAAAGGAGACTTGATCGAAATCAAGTCTCCTAATAAAATATATTTTTTTTGAATTTAACTTACTACTCAAATCCTACTACTTCTTTTTCGTAGTTATCTTCTACAAATTTCTTACCATCCCACTTACCTAACCAAGCACAATTCTCTGGTTGTGTCTTGAGGTAGTGCTTATATGCATCTATCGCTACTTTCTTATCTAATCTTTTGATAGTAATATTGTTATTAAATCCTTTTCTGATGTTGAAGTAATAAATTCCTTTGCCGTATTCAAACTTTTTAGTACGAGGTCTTGACATATTTTAATTTAAGTTTATGTTGTAAAAATATAATAGAAATAAGGTGCTTACCTTACATAACCATCAGGCTGATCGAAAAACGATCAGATAGAATATTCTGAATATTATTGATGATAGTTAAATAGATTGGTGCAGACGCCTTGCTTCTTCATATACCTTTTTGAAACGGATAGATTTTAAAAATAGTTCGCGAGTGAGCAATTTTTATCACATATATTTATTTATAATGTATAAATTACTTATTATCAATTTTATAACAATGTGTTACAATCTGACAAACAAGCAATAATATGAAACTATCGAAATTTATTTATACCACCTTTCTACTCCTCATACTGTGCTATTCTTGCAAAGCACCTAAAGCTATAGGGTCAGCAAAAGACAATGCGGCTATCAGATCAGCATTAACCACACAACAAGAAGCATGGAACCAAGGTGACATTGACGCATTTATGAAAGGATACTGGAATGACGAAGCCATGAGCTTCGTAGGTAAAAGCGGGGTTAACTATGGCTGGACCACAACGCTAAATAACTATAAGAAGGGATATCCCGATGCAGAGGCTATGGGCAAGCTTCATTTTGATATTATAGAGCTCAGACCATTGTCTCATGATGCCTATTATATGTTAGGCCAATATACACTGACAAGAAAAGATGATAAACCTACCGGCTACTTCAGTCTCATCTGGCAGAAGATCAATGGTCAATGGCTCATCACCTCAGATCACACTTCTGGATAACAAAAGGAAATTCAAAAGACAGAAAACCTTAAGGATGTAATAAAATTAGATAATTACACCGTTAATAAAATTCTAATACCTACTGAACATTAATCTATTGATTTATATTTAAAATAAAAATATACCTATGAAATTACTTACTATTCTATCGCTATTCATCGGATTAGCATTCTACAGTTGTGGAGATGATGATCCAGAACTTCCTGCTTGCATCGATGCAGAACTTCAGACATTTATAACAGAATCATGTGCTGGTAGCGCTACACTTGAGCTTTGGAGATTCAGAGGCCAGGATGTATATTGTTTTAACTCGGGCACTTGTATTTCTGCTCCGTTTGCAGATATATATGATGCAGAATGTAATCTTATATGCACACTAGGTGGTGTAGATAATAATAACGATTGCGATGGTGCTGCATGGGACCAGAATGCATCTCTCACGAGTGTTCTTTTCAGAAATTAAAAAAAAGAAAATAGATGAAATAGCAATAACTCATCATGAGCATTGCTGTTTCATTTCTCTTTAAAATCTACAGCTTCAAAAAAAGCTTTTAACTTCTGTGGATCCAGTTTGCCTTTGGATCTCACTCCGCTGCATAGGTCTATCCCGTATGGTAGGACAGTACTTATCGCTTCTCTCACATTCTTATCGTCAAGTCCACCAGCAAGGAATACCGGGATATGGACAGCATCTACAATGGCTCTGCTCAGTGCCCAATTATGAGTACGTCCCGTACCACCTAATTCTTTTATTGGCAAATTAGGATTACCACTATCCAGTAAGATAGCATCTACAGACTGTGCTAAGCCTATAGCTTCCTGTATAGAGCTCTCATCAATTACATGGATAACTTGCACTAACTTGACGTGAGGTAGGCGATCACGCAAGACATCGTAAGCTCTATTTTCTAATCTATCCACCATCTGTATAGTAGAAGTATTGACT
>CALLAG010000104.1 GCA_938002705.1 uncultured Saprospiraceae bacterium
ACTACCATCAAGAAAGGATCTCTTTAATGCTCCATAACCACAAGTCTCATCATAAGGAGGAACTATATCAAACGAGCCATCTCCATCGACATCATATCTCGGGGATACACTAGCTGACTTCTGAGTAGGCACTGTATTCTCTACGATACTTATCGGGTCTAAATCTAAATTTACATCGCCACAAATTCCTTCAGATGTAGGTAATCCTGTTACCGTAAGATCACTGATATCCGTCAGACAATCTACAATAAGTCCATCAGGACATGTTACGATATCTCTGGAATTATCCTTAAGTATAATCATCGTTCTCACCACACAATCATTACCACTTGCATCTATGGCTCTAAGCTCTACTTCTACATCAGCGAATCCATCAGCATCCATATCCTCACAACAGAATGATATTTTAGGTCCAAAGACTGTATTATCATCATCGCAGTCATCTTCTATTCTACGTAAATCTAAGGTCACCGCAGAGCAGAAATCAAAAGAACCATTATCCACACTTAATGCAGAAACAAACCCTAACTGATCACCTGTACCTGACAGATCCAGATCTTGCAATCCTACCGTCACTCTTTCTACACCTATACATATCGGTCTATTAGTATCTTCTATTGTTACTCTTAGTGTATCTCTTCCTATATTACCACAACAATCTGTTGCTGCATAATAGACTTCATTAATGCCAGTTGTCACACCACTTATAACAAATCCATTAGCCTCACTTCCACTTACTACAAAATCTCCAGAACTTCCTTCTATGTAATATGGAACTACACCTTCGCAGAAGTCACCTAAGATGACAGGCGCAGGTAAGGTAACCGTAGCAGTACAGCTATTACCATCTACTTTCTGCACTATATCATCACCTAATGTTATAAGTGGCGGCGTCGTATCTTCCGCCTTAATAATCTGACGATATCTAATAACATTAGATGTACACCAGTCTAATATACTCCAGTTACGTACTACTTTTCTATTACCATTACAGCTTACCCCACAACCTGGAAACGCCGTATCTGTATATGTCACAGAAAGATTACAGAGGTTTTCATCTATAGGAAATGGACGATTATTTATAATAATATGCGGGTAAGCATACTCAGCACCTTCACTTCTTCTTAGCTCTTCAGGGTCAGTACCTTGCTCGCATGAAGTCACCACTTCATATACTGGCATATAAAGAATATTCTTAAGCCCTCTGGAGCCATCAGCAGTATCTATGACAGAGATATCAATCGGCTCGAATAGATACTCTCTTGTACAGCTGATGGAATTACTACTCCCAGGTCTATTAATATCTTCAAAATTTATCGTCCAAGTACGTCTGAGTAGACTACCTGCACATGGGCCTAAGTCCGTCAAGTCATCTTCAAATGAAACATCATCTACGGAATAATCATAGCAATTATCTTCTATACTATTATCAATAAATTCAGAGATATCATCAGGTAGAACTCCATTGACATCACCTTCTATCAGTGAAATATCATAACAACTGTATATACACTCCTCAGCATAACCATCTATGTCGCCATCACCATCGAGATCTTCACCGCCTACAGGACAGTCACAACTTATTGTTGGAGGTGATTTGTCTTCGAATGTAACAGTACCCCAGCAAGTATTACCTGAACAAAAATCTGTTATTGTAAATGTAAGATCTTGATCTAAATAATTTCTAACATCATCAGACTCTGTTACAGTACTACCGTTATAATCTACAGTAATATTATTAGCTGCTGTAATTGCGATTCCATAATTATCTGGATCACCAACACTCCCTTGCAAGAATATATCTATTCCTAACTCCACTTCACATGTAGAACCTACGGAGATATTAAGATGATTATTACAACCTAATGATCCTAATGTAGGAAAACAATCTAAAATATATTCTGCAGGTCCGCAGATGCTATAACACTCATCATCATAAGGTGCTGTATTATCGACCAATGCACCTACATCTATATTCTGACCAACTACAAGATTGTTCTGTAGGTCTGCAGAATTAGCAGCATCATAATTTATAGCGTATACATAGTATACACTTCCACCTAAGTTATCAAACAGTCCTGTGTTATTAATCGATGTAATATTGACCACTCCACTACCCTGTTCTGATAAGATATATGTCTGTACTAAGTCTGTATTACCACCAGCCATATAAGTCCCTGGCTTCGTCTGTGCTATGATTACCCCAGGATTAGGATTATTAGAATTTGCATTACATTGGCAATAAGCTAAGTTATTATCTGCTCCTTCTATCCCATCAATATCTATACATAGTGTCTCTGTTACTTCTTGAGTAAACCTGCATTCGCTAACTGGCTCATAGATCTGAATTATCTGCACACCATTACCTATACCAGAGTGACTGAATGGTCCGAAGACAATAGGACTTCCGTCAAATGAGGTCGTCTCCCCCCGAACTGTAACATCATAAACTCCTGAGTTCTGACCACCAGATATATCTTCTATAGTGATATAATAGCTGCCTTCTACAAATGGAAAATTACTATCACTACAAAATGCAAAAGCATCAACACTAAAATCTGAACAACATAGAGGAGCATCAAAACTTCCCACCGCTATACATGGATCTACACATCTGGCACCCGTATTCAATGCGCCTCTACTATTAGGATCAGTAAGCATCCATGATCCATTTATTAATGAAATGGATGATGTCACTGTAGCGGTACTTGCTTCACTGACACCGACATCAGAACTTGTCATTCCCATAGCGGGGCCATCTTCAGCTATAATTACACCTTCGTAAGATATGAACTCTATCACAGTACCTGCATCATCGATTAGAGCAATAGCATCAGGCCCATTCTGTAGGCCAGGTGTATCATAAGCTATCGTACCACATGCTCCTGCTGTTCCTGATACTACACCTGTAAGAATTATATTTTCATATTCAGAATTATTACTACCATTATATAGTGACAATACATATCCTGTCAAATCTGTTCCAACTGGTGCTGTAATCTCTATAAATTCTCCTATATCTGTACTTGCGTTATCATAATGTATCTCACTGATATATATAGGTGCAGTGGAAGTAGCATCTCTGACTATTAGATCAGTGGTACCATTCACAAAAAAATCTGTACTCACACTAACACATTCTCCAGAACGTGTTGGATAAGTATAAATGCCTAATACTACATCAGCTACTAATATTTCTACATCAGAAGAAAGTGGATTTTCGAAATCAAAACAAACTTCAGCATCAACACCCATGTCATTACAAGTCACATTCTGAATAATGACATTAGATATACTACACACTTCTGGTACAACTAAGCACTCATCAGGTGCAGTAAATAAATCAACAACAGCATCATTACATCCTGGCAAATCAGAAAAAACTACATCTACGTCTACTGACATACCATCAGCATTTAGTCCAGATAGTGTAACTGTCTGGGGGCTTGGCACTAATGTAAATAACTGATTATTGACAATTAAATTACCCGTCCCTGGACCTCCTGAATATTCTACAATGACCTCTTGTGTATAAGTATTTGTTACTGGATCACAAGTCGACTGAGTTCCTGCAGTTATACTCGTAAGACTACATGCTGGACAGTCTACAGTCATCATACCATTATCATTGAAGTGATGCATTGTCGGAGTTTGCATAGCAGCAATCACCCAATCAGAAGCATTAAAGCTTGTATTAGGAAAAGTACTCGACCCTAGTCTGACTGCCCATCCATCTGTATACTCCCAAGCCTCACCTGTTCCATCAGTATCTACATCACCATATACATCTACAAGTGTACCGTTACAGAATAATTCTATAGCATCATCTCCATTGATATTCACTATACTACCATTTGTATAAGTAGGATTGCAACCAAAATATTCTAAGAACATCGGTTCTTCTGTAGCTAATGTTATACAATCACCCGCAGAAAGAGGCTCATCTGGAAATGTATACTCACCTGGAGCAGTTGTCCCTGAACCATTATTAGCAGATCCGAGACTATATATACTTAGATCTGAAATATCATCAGTAGCACAGATAAGCACAAACTTAGGCGTAGAGCTCATCGTATGACCATCCATCAGTCCCGCTATGTATACATCAGAGCACTGAGCATAAGATGATACATACATCAGACTTGTGATGATCAGACACGTGACTTTAACCAATATTCTATTAAGCATAATCATGCTGTTTCTATTCTTGTGAAAAAATCATTTCTATAGATTGCTTTCAGTTATTCAATACTTAATTAGTACCATCCCATGGGAATGTCCCACAGCCAGACTGACATATCATAATCATGGCTGGATCGTAATCATCACTACCATCTGTCATAG
>CALLAG010000105.1 GCA_938002705.1 uncultured Saprospiraceae bacterium
TTGAATCGTTTGTGTTCCTGAATTACATTCATTCAGATTGCCATCAATTCTTTGGGCAAAGAATAAACTTGGTCCATCATCAAGCGGAATAACATTCGTGGTAGTGATTCCGTTTAGGTTTATGATTTCTGAACAAGCGGATTCTCCGGATATAGTAGCTGTTGTAAATAAATCATCCACAACTCTTACCTCAACAGGTGGATTAGTAACAGCGGTACCAAATTCACCTATCAATAGCACTGTTCGATTTTCACCGTTTTCATTTGCTGGTGCTAAAACAGCACACATCGGTATGTGTATATTTCCAAGGCTATCCAAAACTTCAAAATCAGTTTCCGATAAACTGGATGCATCTATTGGGAATTTAAAATTAACACCCATACCATCTAACAGGCTTCCTGGTTGATTACATAATAAACCTGGTAGTCCATTATCAAGACCAAAAAAAGCCGACACAAGCGTATCTTGTGATTTGGCATTTATAACAAAAGTTAAAATTATTATTAATGAATTTAGGATTTTTCTAATCATATATTTATCTCTTTTAATTGCTTACAACTACCTTATATGTATACCATTCATTGATTTTAGGTGTTATATTTCTAATAAAAACATTGATTAAAACTTGGAGTATGATATTCTAATACTTTAGGATTCAATTCATAGACATATAAAACTTGTAGCTAAACTCTTTAAGCTATCTATCGCTTAATAAACTCAGAGACATCTTTTATTGAAAGGAGTTCTACAATAGATTTTTGAAAAAAAATTACTAATCATACCCCCAAATTAGCGAAAAAATTAAGATATAAAAAGTATCCAATCCCTAAAATCAACTTGATCCATATACAGAATTACCCCCGATCTATACAGAATTAACTCGAGTATTCATTAGGTTAAAATAGTATCACAATGTGACAATTACATCGAGGTTAACTCTATATCTATCGTTCATATTTGTAATGTTTTTTAGAATGAAGCACGCATATTATATAACACACTTAAAGTTTAAATTATGAGAAACATGACCAAATTAATCGTCACCAGTATTATTATTTTTTTTGGAGCTATTAATCTTACTGCTGGTACAGGCACATCCTTTTCTGTAACTGCTGATGACAATAACCATATAATGATTAACCTAGCCAAGGAGGTACAAGAAGAAGTGATCGTAACGCTTAGCGACAGATATGGCGTTAAAGTATTCTCAGAAAAAACCCAAAGCCATACAATTAAAGCTCGAAAATATGATCTCAGCAAATTGGATAACGGTCTCTATACTTTAGAGTTAGAATTAGAAGATGAAATCAAAATTCAGAAAATCAATAAATCTTTTAATTCTATAGACGTATACGAAGCAGAAAAATCAAGCGTATTCAAACCAATCATTAAAAACAATAATGGTAAGGTATCTGTAAACGTGTTATCCTTCCACGGAAGCTTTCAGATAAAAGTCATAAATAGTAAAGGAGATATCATGTATAAAAATAAGTACGAAGCTAATGGTTCATTTAATTCTATATATGATCTTACGACTTTGCCAGAAGGAGAATACAATATTCAAGTCGGTATTGATGTAGAAAACTACTACGGCTCTTTTGACAAAAAGGTAAATGTAGATTCTGGAATTGCAAGTCTATAAGCAATACGAAATACACATTGAAAAAAATATACAAGACAAGTCAGTAATGTTGATGTAGGAAAGATCTGTAAACGAGCAGATCTTTCTTACTTTTATGTCGTGTATAATTGAATAAATTGCTTTCTATAAGCCGATGGTGACTCGCCCGTTATTGCTTTAAATTGTCTGTTAAAGTGTGAGAAATTATTAAAGCCACTTTCGAATGCAATACTGGATATAGAATCACTTCCTTCAGACAATAACTTACAAGCGTGTACGACACGTATCTCATTGACAAATTGTGTAAATTTCTTTCCTGATATCTTCTTAAAGTATCTACAGAAAGAAGGTACAGTCATGCTCGCGATATCAGCGATCTCCTCTAATGATATAGAATTCTTAAATCGATTCTGGACAAAATCATAGATGACATTAATTCTATCATTATCGGTTCTCTGGACTTCCATAGCGTAACCTTCCGCATTAAGTATGGTATAATCATGTGTCCACGCCATATACTGGAGCAGACAGAGCAGCTCGATAAGTTTACCAAAATTATCAAGATTGACTAATTTTTCTAATCGTCTTCCTACTTCATTTTTGGCTTCACCATGGAATGCTATACCTGCTTTAGATCTCTGAAGTAATTGCTTGATGTCTTGCATCTCATTAGCACTAAAGAATCCTTGCCCAAGAAAATCCTCATTAAATTGTATCACAGTTTCTGACTCATTGCCAGTAAGTCTATCTGTAAATCCTGTATGTGGAAGCATCGATCCTATCAGAACTAGGTCACCGGTATGATAATAAGATAGGTGGTTACCTATATGCCTCTTGCCACTGCCTCCATTGACATAGACCAGTTCTATCTCAGGATGAAAATGCCAAAATGGGGGCTTGTTATATGTAGATGTCTCAGCGTAATACTTAACAGAAAATGAACTGCCAAATTCTGAGCTTATCTTTTCTAATGATGGTTTCCTCTTTTGCCTCATATTATATTACTTAAGTATGTACAAAATATACTAATCTCCGAAGTGGAATTGATACCGAATTAATCAATTTATGTACTATATTATCCCTAATACGCAATATAAGGCATATATCAAGGTAATGAGAGCATCAATTTTAGGATTGATAAATAAGAATAGTAATTGCATACTTCTTAGAGATCCTACCATCTATTATGAATTAGTATCATACATTTGTCCTCCCATACTGAGAAGAGATATATGAGGCAAGACTTAAGATAAGCCAATTACCCAATATGAATCCCAATACAGACAAGTCACGTATCTATAGTCGCAATTTTGCTTTTGTGTGTGTCAGTACCCTATTCTTCTCGGCGAGTTTTAATATGCTCATCCCTGAACTACCAGAATACCTAAGGACTCTCGATGGTGGAGAATATATAGGATTGATTATTTTCTTATTTACACTGACGGCAGGATTCTCTCGGCCATTCAGTGGTAAGCTGACGGATACGATAGGCAGAAAGCCAGTCATGCTATTTGGGCTTATTGTCTGTATCGTCTGTGGCTTTCTATATCCGATTCTTAATACAGTGATGGGATTTTTGACATTGAGACTTATCCATGGTTTCTCTACAGGCTTTACGCCGACTGCTACATCAGCCTACATATCTGACATCGTCCCACAGCATAGAATGGGAGAAGCTATAAGCATACAGAGTATCTTCTTCGTCACAGGAATGGCACTCGGCCCAGCACTGGGCAGCTTGATCAAGTTGCACTTCTCATACGACATCCTCTTCTACACTTCTGCTGCTATGGCCATGCTATCGGGAATACTCGTACTGTATATTACTGAGAGTCTTGTCCTACCACAAAAATTTAAACTATCACTACTCAAGATAACCCGATCTGACATCATAGCACCAGAGGCTATGGCGCCTGCTATAGTAACGGTGCTTATATATCTGTCATTCGGTGCTATACTGACATTGATACCTGACTGGAGTGACCATATCGGCTTCGCTAATAAGGGTTTCTTTTTCATCGTATTTACAGCAGCATCATTGCTGGTAAGATTAGCAGCTGGTAAGATCTCAGATAAGTATGGCCGTATTAATATCATCATCGTAGGATTAGTCATACTGATCATAGGGCTGGTCACTTTAGCTTACTATGATCATACTACCGGATTTGTAATAGCCGCTGCTCTATATGGTATCGCAATAGGTATCCTTATCCCTACTGTCAATGCATGGACTATAGATCTCAGTCATCCTGACTATCGTGGTAAAGCCATCGCGACCATGTACTTAGCCCTAGAGGTAGGTATCGGTATGGGGGCACTTTGTTCTGGATTCTATTACCTTAATATAACAGAACGGATTCCTATTGTCATGTATACTTGTGCAGGATTTGGTGGATCAGCCTTAGTCTATGCCCTATGGTGGAGATACTCAAATACTGGCTTACATATGAAACCCAAAATAAAAGAAATATAAAGGGTACCTCTATCTACTACTTTCTTGGCTGAACAGAAAATTGAAATTTTCTTAAGCGAATATAATGAACATATACTGCGTTGTTCATCAGTCATTTAGCGAAGGCTATAATCCCTCTTCTCGCCTTGTCTATGTCCATTCTATTCTACTTTCTACTCAAGAGGCAGTAAATAGAAGTACCCTTAAGAAGATTCATCACAATTGTAATAGAATAATTACTCTTATCATATACCCTAATCTGACCTACACTACTTAGAATTACACATAATTCTCAATCAGTAATCTTTTACTCAACTATGATTTTTTCTATCACTTTCTGTCTTGTTTCTAAATCTATGATTTCGAGCAGGTAGAATCCATTAGGCACAGATTGGATATTGATAAGATTAGAGTTATTAGCAGTTATAATTAATCTACAATCAAGATCATATAGGCTTGCCTGAAAGTTAAGATCACCTGCTATATCTATATTAATTAATTCCGTCGTCGGATTAGGGAATATATTGATTGTAGAATTCGCGAGCTGGTGTGTAGATAAGGGCATACCAGAAGTATTAATGTCATCTATAAGTACATAACTCTCCATACCAGCATCTAAGCCTGATTGGTCACTACTTAATACGAATAGCATATATGCAGTATCTATAGGCGCTTCAAAATTCTTAATGACAGGTAGCCTAAGATTTTCATAATCTGTGTCTGAGTTAAAAAATATTTGGTTACTTGCATAAGCAGGAATATCAGATAGATCCTCGAAATCTTCTGGCAAAGGAGACAACCCTTGATCAAAAACAGTCAAGATCGTTAGTGTATCAATATTAGAACCAACATGCTTCACAAAAAGATCGATAGAATCAGGCACCTCGCTACAATTCCATACAGTATAACTATCTGCAAAGTTTACATAAGATGTTGCTTGCAATTTGACAGCAAAGTTACCAGAATTAGCATCACTGCTTTTAGCAATGCCGACAGCCGCTTGAGGATCAGACATATAGTCACCTACTGCATTAGGCTCACCAAAGAACACACCAAATGTATAAAGCAAAAACCTCAAAATAGACACATGGTCATCAGGTAATTCGACTTGGAATTCAAGATCTGGATTACTGTCGTCTAAGCTAACGGTTTGTTCGCCCCATGACTCAAATCCTGGATTAGCAATATCACATTGTGCACACAATGAAAAACTAAGAATTGATAATATTACAGTAACGATCAAGTGTTTCATATAGAAGTATTTTTTATTATGGCTCTAATTTACTGAATAAAAAATAAGAATGGCAAGTATAGATGTTAAGTCATCCTCTAAGTCTATGCAAAATACAAGCAGCTCATAATGCAATTATGTTCAAGTCCTAAATTCTTAGGACTATACAAGCATATCGTCAAAGACCTTACTACGCAGTCTTATTTAATAATAATCGTCACTGATTACAATTTAAAAAAACATAAATGATCATAAGAACCTCGATCACTATGGCTCAGGAGTAACCGGCGCCGTAGCATTCTTTACATATTTCTCTAACCAGTGGTCTTGTTCCCATAGTAGATGCATGATACTTTCTTTTGCCCTGTAGCCGTGACTTTCTTTGGGTAGCATAACGAGTCTGACAGTAGCGCCGAGACCTTTGAGTGCATTAAAGTATCTCTGACTCTGTAGCGGATAGGTCCCCGAGTTATTATCTGCCTCACCATGTACTAACAGAAGTGGCGTCTTCATTTTCTCAGCATGCATGAATGGTGACATAGTATTATACACATCCGGTGCTTCCCAGTAAGATCGTTCTTCGCTTTGGAATCCGAACGGTGTCAAGGTTCTATTGTAAGCACCAGACCTCGCGATACCGGCAGCG
>CALLAG010000106.1 GCA_938002705.1 uncultured Saprospiraceae bacterium
CCTAATCCTACTAAGGTTATTAAGGCTGTGAAAGAGGTGATGTATAGGACTGTTTAATTTTGGACAAGATCTGGAGCAGGTTCTAAGTCATAGATTAGTTATAATTGTTTTACAGAAACCTCGGGTCAGTCATCTTTTATAGCTCCATCCATGAGTGATGATAATCGGAATGAAGTGTAATATCGAGAAATTAATTTTATTTCGGATGCTATACTAGTATCAGGTGCAGCTTACAAATAATAGGCATTAAGCGTCTTCAAGTGATGATCGTTATGGAACTTCAAGAACATCACGAATTCTCTAAAACTATAATTGCCAAAATAGGGGTGTGGTATCACATACTTTGATAGCGCTTTTTCAGATAGTTTTTCTACTTGCTGTTTCAGCAAATCTTTTTCTCTTTCTAACTTATGGAATAATAGATCTCTATCTTCTTTAGACACATGTCCTGGCATGACGTTATCGGGTGCCTCGTATTTATTGAGTCCATAGTTAGTAAGAAAATCATGTTGTAACTGATCAAAGGTATACTCGACTCTCTTCCTCGTTCCGAACTTAAATCTCAATACTAATTTCGGCACTCGTAAGGCCATATTAATGCCCTTATACAACTTTATGATGTGTAATAAATGCTGGCCTGTAGACCATGACTTAGTCTCAGGAACATACTCGAATTTGTCTATTGGAGATGCTTCAAACCAGCTTTTTAGTTCTGCGGTGCTTTCTTCTGTAAGTTGCTGTAGTGCTGCTTTATTCATCGTGATATTTGTTTTTACATTAGATAAGAGCAGGCTACTATTTGTTATACATTAAATCTGAAGTGCATGATATCTCCGTCATTTACAACATATTCCTTACCCTCAACGGATAGCTTACCGACGTCTTTGCACTTGGACTCAGATCCATGCTCTACGAAGTCTTCATACTTGATAACTTCTGCTCTAATGAATCCTTTCTCAAAATCTGTATGTATGACACCTGCTGCGGCAGGCGCTTTAGATCCGACCTTTACCGTCCACGCTCTGACCTCTTTTTCTCCTGCAGTGAAGTAGGTGATCAGGTCGAGTAACTTATAGCTTGAGAGTATGATTCTATTGACACCTGGCTCGCTTAGACCCATCTCTGTGACGAATTCCATTTTCTCTTCGTAGTTATCGAGTTTCGCTATTTCTTCTTCTATTGCGGCACTGATGAGGATAACTTGGGCATTTTCATCTTTGACACATTCTTGGAATCTTTTGGTGTGAGCATTTCCTTCTTTGACAGAATTCTCATCTACATTACAGACATATAGTATTGGCTTAGCTGTGAGGAGCATGAGTTCTTTAATAAATGCTTTGCCATCATCATCGAGTTCTATCGCTCTTGCAGATATGCCTTGCTCCAGTTTGCTGAGTACATCCTCAGCTATCTCTACTAACTTGACATCTTGAGGCTTGCCTGTCTTGGCTTGTTTTTTTAGCTTCTCTAAGCGCTTTTCTATCGTCTCTATATCTTTGAATATAAGCTCTGTGTCTATGATTTCTTTATCTCTCACAGGATCTATAGAGCCATCTACGTGTATGACATTGTCATTGTCAAAACATCTGACAACATGTGCTATAGCATCTACTTCTCGGATATTAGCGAGGAATTGATTTCCTAAGCCTTCGCCTTTGCTGGCACCTTTGATAAGTCCTGCTATATCAACGATCTCTACTGTTGTAGGTTGGACTTTCTGAGGATTGACGATCTCGGCAAGCTTATTAAGTCGCTCATCTGGTACAGTAATGACACCGACATTAGGCTCCTTAGTAGCGAACGGATAGTTGGCTGCGAGAGCATTAGCATTCGTTAATGCATTAAATAAGGTTGATTTTCCTACATTTGGTAATCCTACAATTCCACAGTACAAAGGCATATAGCAATAATTAATTAGTGTTAGAAATATGCCGCAAATATATTGTTTTATACTAAGGCAGTACCGAATTTATTTAAATCTCGATTTTAGACATTCTCATTTATGAATTATCTGGCCCATTGTTACCTTTCTTGCACTGACGAAGATCTGATGTTGGGTAATGTTATTACCGATTTCATGCGTAAGAAGGAGGAGAAAAATTATTCTGGAAGGGTGTTAGAGGGTATACAACTTCATCGCAAGATAGATGCGTATACTGATAAGCATGAAGCTTCCTTATCACTGAGAGCATTACTGAGGCCAAGGCATGGGAAGTATGCTTCTGTAGTAGTTGACCTTGTCTGGGATCATATGCTGTGTAAGTATTGGTCAGATTACTCTGGGGCAGAATTAAGTGCATTTGCTGCACCTATTTATGAGGTCTTGCTTCGGCGGAAGGCTGAGTTGCCAGAGTCGTTCGCTTCTAAAGTCGATGCTATGGTTGCAAGCGATTTCTTATTGTCTTATAGCACTGAGGATAAGATGAGAAGCTCACTAAGATGGATGGATAATCGGGTTAATTTCCCTTCGGACTTCGAAGGGGCTATCATCGATATAAAAGATAATCATGATTATATAGCAGATCTATTTAAGCAATTCTTTCCTGACTTGATCGCTTATGTGGACACCTACTGCAATTGTTAAGTGTATAGATGGGTTTATCCTTCAAAGTGAAATGAGATCGTCAATGCACGAGATATGATGCTATCCAGAATTCTTGATTCTCCTTTGTCGTTATTGTATATATGGATATTACCTATGCCCTGAGAGAATTTGATCTCAGGAGAGAAAATAAAAAACGGAAAGAACATCTGTATTCCTGCTCCTACTTCAAACTGGAAGTCATGTGGAGATATATTAATGAGCTTGGCCGCGAGTTCTTGTCTTGCTCTTGCATTACTGGCGACATCATAACTGTACTTTAATCCACCTACGACGAATAGTCGCTTATCCCGATAGGGCTCTGACTTAAATCTTAATAGTAATGGGATCTCAAGAAATACAGACTCTACTTTTTCAAAATCTGTAGATCCATCAGGTTTGAGAAATTCTAATCTTCGTTCTGAGAATGCAAATCCAGGTATGAATCTGAAATCAAAATATTGTCCTATTTTAAGGTTGGTAATGATATTGACATTAAGACCGGGTCTGTCAAGGCCTGATACCATTCTTAGAGAATCTATAGCCTGAAATTGTCTGGACTTACTCGGTAAGAAGCCGGTACTATGTACACCTATAGTCAAACCAAAATAGAAAGGCTTACTTCTATATTCCCAAAAGTTATAGTTGCCTTTGTTATTTTTAGTCTGTGCCTGCAGCCCCATGCTTGTGAGCATGAGTAGACTAAGTACTATTATTTTATACCTGTATATATGGTGCATATGCCTAATGTCAATGGAGTCCATACTACTGAACGAAATCCTATCTTCCGTAGTATGTCTGCAAAGTTATCATAATCAGGAAATGCTTGTACTGATTCGTATAGATATTTGTAAGCCTTGGGGTCCTTTGATGTCATTTTACCGATATTGGGTAGGATATACTTGAAGTAAAAGTTATAACCTTGCTTGAATGGGAACATGCGAGGCTTAGAGAACTCTAAGATGACGATCTTGCCACCTGGTCTTGTAACTCTATGCATTTCGCTCAGTCCTTTCTCCAGATTACCGAAGTTTCTTGCTCCGAATGATACTGTCGTCGCATCAAAATATCCATCTTCGAATCTCATATTCTCAGAATCACCCACCTCCAGAGATATAACTGAGGTCATCTCTTTCTTTTCGACTTTTTTGTCACCATAATTGATCATCTCTGGCGAGATGTCTAATCCTATAATTTCTTGAGGACTTATTTGATTGTTGATTTCTATTGCGATATCAGCGGTTCCAGTTG
This sequence comes from uncultured Saprospiraceae bacterium, assembly GCA_938002705.1. Lineage (GTDB taxonomy): Bacteria > Bacteroidota > Bacteroidia > Chitinophagales > Saprospiraceae > RFSX01. The sequence continues at coordinate 3,833 of CALLAG010000106.1, forward strand.
CGACATCCAGGATTTTTTGATGAATCTCTGGGTTTAACTCAGCGACAGCCTTCTTTCTCCATGACTTATCTATACCCAGCGTAAGTACACCATTGAGCAGGTCATACTTAGAGGCGATATTGTCAAACATGGTAGTGACTTGCTCTTTTTTTGAACCTTCTTCTTGATACGGTTTGACGATGTTTTCTGGCACTTTTACAGTCTTTTAGTATGGATAAAATGAGAATATACGAGGTCTAAATTTTAATAATCATAAACCTAATAAAATATTAATGCAATGGTTCATATTAAGTCAGTTTTTGCTCTAATTTAAGGTGTTTTTTAAGTATATTTGTGCTGAATTTTATTACTCGAATTATAATATATAAATGTCAGATAATCAGAGGATTATACCTGTAAATATTGAAGACCAGATGAAGTCGGCGTACATAGATTATTCTATGTCAGTTATCGTCTCTCGTGCTTTGCCAGATGTCAGAGATGGGCTCAAGCCTGTACATAGAAGAATTCTCTATGGTATGGATGATCTCGGTCTCAGAAATAATAAGTCTTACAAGAAGTCAGCAAGAGTCGTAGGAGAGGTATTAGGTAAGTATCACCCACATGGTGACAGCTCCGTATATGATGCTATGATACGTATGGGGCAGGAGTGGTCCATGAGGTATCCATTAGCTCAGATCCAAGGTAACAAGGGGTCCATAGATGGTGATAGCCCTGCCGCGATGAGGTACACGGAGAGTAGACTTATGAAGTTGAGCGATGAGCTTCTTGATGATATTAAAAAAGAGACAGTAGACTTCAGATTAAACTTTGATGATTCGCTGGAAGAACCGACTGTGCTGCCAGCTAAGTACCCTAACCTTCTGGTAAATGGTGCTCAAGGTATCGCAGTAGGTATGGCCACTAACATGTTGCCGCATAACCTCACAGAAGTAGTCAATGGAACTATCGCGATGATAGATAATCCTGACATCGATGTAGATGGATTAATGGAGTATATCAAAGCACCTGACTTTCCTACAGGGGGCGTCATATACGGGATAGACGGTGTCAAAGAAGCATTCAGAACCGGTCGTGGAAAAGTTGTCGTCAGAGGCGTCGCTAATATAGAATCTAACAAGAACGGCAAAGAAACCATCATCATAACGGAAATTCCGTTCCAAGTGAACAAGGCAAATCTCGTCATGAAAATGGCAGATCTTGTACATACAGGCAAGATAGAAGGTATCAGCGAGATCAGAGATGAGTCCGATAGAAATGGTCTCAGAGTCGTCGTAGAAGTGAAGAGAGATGCGATATCTAATGTCGTACTGAGTAAGCTGTACAAGTATACAGCTCTACAGACTTCTTTTGGTGTAAATAATATTGCACTAGTTAACGGACGTCCGCAACAGCTTAATATACAGCAGATTATAGAGGAGTTTATCAAGTTTAGGCTTGAGATCATAGTAAGAAGGACGGAGTTTGATCTTAAGAAAGCAGAAGCCAGAGCACACATACTGGAGGGGCTTATTAAAGCCATAGACAACATCGATGAAGTCATTAAGATAATCAGAAGTTCTAAGACTGTAGACGAGGCTAAGGATAAGTTAATAGCTGCATTAGATCTATCAGAGATACAGGCTAAGGCTATTCTCGAAATGAGACTGCAGAAGTTAGTCAATCTTGAGATGACTAAGCTTCGTCAAGAATACGAAGAACTTCTGGCGCTCATAGCAGATCTCAAAGATATACTCTCAAGTGAAGGTAGAAGAAGAGAGATCATAAAAGAAGAGCTAAAAGAAATTATAGACAAGTACGGTGATGAGAGAAAAACTCAAATCACTTATTCTGACGGTGAGATCAATATCGAAGATATGATCCCTAATGAGGAAGTCGTAATTACTATATCTCAACTCGGGTATATCAAGAGAACAAGTTCTAATGAGTACAAAACTCAGAGTAGAGGAGGTCGTGGATCTAAAGGAAGTAAGACGAGAAACGAAGATTATTTAGAGCACCTATTTGTGGCTAATAATCATAATTACTTGTTATTCTTTACAGAAAGAGGACGTTGCTTCTGGTTGCGAGCTTATGAGATCCCAGAAGGTTCTAAGACAGGTACTGGAAGAGTAATACAGAATGTCATTAATCTACCTAAGGATGATAAGGTCAAAGCTTACATCCTCATAGAAGATCTGACTGACGAAGAATTCTTACAGAATAACTATATCGTATTCGCGACTAAGAATGGTATCGTTAAGAAAACGCCTGTAGAAAGCTATTCTCGCCCAAGAGTCAATGGTATCAATGCCATTACGATTAAGGATGATGATATCTTATTAGAGGCTAGACTGACTAATGGTAACACTAACATTATCCTCGGTAGTAAGAAAGGTAGAGCTATAAGATTCAGTGAGTCTAAGCTGAGGTCTATGGGTAGAACAGCGTCAGGAGTCAGAGGGATGAAGATAGATATAGAAGCAGGTGACGAGATAGTAGGTATGATCATAGACAGTCCAGAGTCAGCTGGACAAGCAATATTGACCATATCAGAAAGAGGTTATGGAAAGCGATCTGTCATCGACGATTATACAATTATCAATAGAGGTGGGAAGGGTATGAAGAATATGCAGATCACTGAAAAGACCCAAGAAGTCGCCTACGTAAAAGCGGTAGAAGAATTCGATGATCTGATGATTACCACTAAGAATGGTATTGTCATCAGGATGAGAGTATCTGATATCAGAATAATGGGTAGAGCTACCCAGGGAGTAAAAGTTATCAAGATAGATGATAAAGATTCTATTGCTGATGCAGCTATTATCAAGAAGGATGAGCATGATGCAGACGAAGAGGAATAATTATTGATTAACGTTTGTCAAAGAAAACCTTAACGTTTTGAAAGGACTTTTTTGATGCTGATTCGCATTTACATAATATTAACAACAAGTAAAATTCAAACACTTATTACAGATGAAAAATATTTTATTAATACTCTCAGTGCTTATTCTTAGTTACACTGTAGGTATATCACAGGACCCCGCTAAAGATTTTAAATCAGCTGAGAAGGTTCTCAAGAAATTTAACTCTGACCCTTCAGCAATATCAGCTAATGAGGTGAGCAATGCCATAGCAAGTATGAATACGGCATTACAATCTGATAATCTTAAAGGTCAAGCTAAATACTTCATATCCAAGGCCAAGCTTCTTAATGGCGTCGCTAATGAAGAATTTAAAGCTGCATTGCTTAATGAAGCATACGTACAAGTGAGTCCTCAAGCTGCTATAGAAGCATATAATGCTCTCAAAATGGCTTACCAAGTAGAAGGAAAAAAGAAAGCTAAAGACATAGGATATGCTATAGAAGATACTGAGAAGCACCTTAATAATCAAGCCATCAATGCATACCAGAAGAAAGATTATGATACGGCCTTTGATAACTTCAAAGCGAGTATAGATGCTTATGGAACGATCAAGGAGATGGGTAAGACAAGTAGGTTAGAAGAAGAAGGCCTGCTTAAAGATCAATATTTCTATGCAGCCGTATCTGCATACTATGCTGAGAGATATGATGATGCTAAGCCTATGCTACAATATCTATATGATAATGGTGCTAAAGATGCATTCGTGTATGATGCATTATACAATATCACAAAAGATGAGGATAAAGATGCAGCATTAGCTTACTTAGCAAAAGGTAGAGAATTAAATCCAGATGATACAGGATTATTATTCTCTGAGATTAACCACTACTTGGCTGCTGGAGAATTAGATAAGCTCATAGGAAAGTTAGAGCTTGCTATAGAACAGGAGCCAGATAACCTATCTATATACAACACACTGGGTTCTGTCTATGATCAGTTACACCAGAAGGCAAGTAAAGATATGGACGCAGAAAAGTCTGCAGAATACTTCGACAAAGCACTGAAGTACTATGGAGATGTATTAGCTAAGGATCCAAGTAACTTTGACGCTAACTATAGCTCTGGAGCATTATACTATAATAAAGCAGCGCTTTACGTAGAGAAGCTTAATGAATTATCTAATGATATGTCATCAGCAGGTATGAAAAAGTACGATAGCACTAAGACAGAGATGGATGCAGAGTTTAACAAAGCACTACCTTACTTCCTTAAAGCTGAAGAGCTTAACGGTAATGATATGAATACGCTGATAGCACTATCAGAAATATATGCAAGGTTAAATGATCTTGAGAAATCAAAAGCATATAGAGAAAAAAGAGAAGCTGTAAGTGGTCAGTAGACGACTTCTATTCTAAAAGATATATCAAATGCATCTGGATTAATTTTCAGATGCATTTTTTTTGTTAATGGCCGTCTTTAGTTCGACCTAATTTGAGCTCAATCTTAGAATTTAAGTCTTTGTACTCATAGAGGCCACTCAGTATTGCTATGCTTAATTAACCCGTAATATGCGATAAGAAAAACTATCGCATTACAAGAAGATTGATTTTTATTAGCTTATAAAGTTTTAATGAAAACCTAAATGGTTAAAAATAAATGTAAGGCAGGATGCTCCTATAGTCGATCAGGCTCGTATGAGGATAACCTACGACAAATCATTGGCTAATAGTGAATTCGTCTCCCCGTAGGCTGGATTATGCATTTCTAATGCATGATCCAGGATTAAGTTAGCTTGTGTGAGTGTATGTTGTATCAAGGTCTGACCTGCCGGTTCAAAGAGGTAGCCGCGATGATTGTAAATAAAATAAAATGCTATTTACAGACTTCCAAACTTAGAGACTTACAGACTTAGAGATCTTTCATTACATCTTGGAAACTAAAGATTCCGCTCTTACCCACAATCCACTCTGCAGAAGCCAATGCACCCATAGCGAATCCTTCTCTGCTGTAAGCTTCGTGTATTAAGCTGATTTGATCAATCTTAGATGTATAGTCGATCTTATGGTAGCCTTTGACGTCGGCTTCTCTGATAGATTCTATATCAAGTACATGTGGTATAGTACTTTTAGAATTTTGCCATTGAGTCTTTCTATCTATGTTGTCTATGATCTGTTCCGCTATAGTAATGGCGGTACCACTTGGAGCATCTTTCTTCTCGATGTGATGACTCTCTGTGATATCTACATCATAAGCAGGAAAGCGATTCATAATAGAGGCTAATTTCTTATTGATCATAAATAAGATATTGACACCGATGCTGAAATTAGAAGCGTATAAGAAAGGTGTATCGTTAGCTTCAAATTTTTCTCTGATCATATCATAAGAATCCAGCCATCCTGTAGTACCACATATGGTTGGGACCTTATTTTCGGCAAGAATAGAGAGGTTATTGATAGCAGATTCTGGTCGAGAGAATTCTATAGCCACATCAAGTGAGCTTATATTAGGGCCTGAGAGTTCCAGCATATTACTCGAACTTATACGGAGAATAATCTCATGATTTCGCTGGACAGCCAATTTTTCAATTGTTTTACCCATTTTTCCATAACCTACTAATCCTATATTAAGTTTGCTCATAGTGAATTCTTTTAGACATGATATTAGCTGCAAATCTCTGCAAAAATAATAAGTGATGGTATTAAATAGGGATTTATTACTCGGAGCTTATAAAGCTCCTATGCCTGTGGCGACGTTGCAGATACTAAGTAATGGATTAGAAGGTAGATCAAATAAGCTCATAGTTAAGGTTGAGTATCGCTGAAGGATGATCTTGGACTGCCATTATTTATATAAAATTTATAGTATTAAGGCATTATATCTAATACGAACTTGATATTCTGACAACTTACTCATCCTATGAATAAGCATCGTGATTAGATGAGAAAACGCAGGGAATAGTAGAATATAGTTGTATATCAAAAGTAATTAGGGAAGGAAAAGCGGATAATTAATTTATAAAACTATAATAGAAGTTAAGACGCTTTGTGTCGCTATTACAATTGAGGAAACTTGGCAAGTGAAGTAGAAAAGTAGGGGAAGTAGATAATTATAACGAAACAGAAAATTAAAGTACCCGGAGCCGGGATCGAACCGGCACGACTGTTAAGGTCACAGGATTTTAAGTCCTGCGTGTCTACCAATTCCACCCCCCGGGCAGCTATAATTATCATTGGTATTAAGAGAGCGAAAGACGGGATTCGAACCCGCGACCCCGACCTTGGCAAGGTCGTGCTCTACCAGCTGAGCTACTTTCGCGTTGTGATTTTTTCAATCATTGATTTAGCTCTTTTGCTAAAGGATTGCAAATATACTATACCTCTTTGCAATATCCAAAGCAAATCATATAGTAATCTCAATCTTAGGTCTTTTTGAAAAATAAACGCCATAATATTTGGCTAAAAAGTCTAATGATAAGGGCTATTTCACTAAATTAGTATCTTAAGGTTTTGTTATAGTCGCAGCGATAGTCATGGTCTTCTCGTTTTTCGGTCAGTTTTAATGCTATTCACAGACCAATCCCCCAGTTACGACTTTTATTTATTTCATTCAATTTATCAATTTATGCTAAGAAAAAATATTTACTTAGTTATTGTACTATTGCTTGGTTACCAGGTGGTTATGGATGCTCAAGACATTCATTTCTCACAATTTTTTAATTCACCACTTAATCTTAATCCGGCTTTGGCGGGAAAGTTTAACGGTAATACAAGGGTACACGCTAATTATAGAAGCCAGTGGAGTTCCGTCCCTGTTGACTATTTGAGTGCAGACGTAGGTATTGATTTTAATTTTGCGAAAGCAGGAAAAAAGAATGCTCTCGGACTCGGTGCTTTGATCAATTATGACAAAGCGGGCGATCTAAGCCTTAATATGACAGGCCTCAATGGTTTTGTATCTTATGCGATAGCCATATCTGATAATAAATCACTTACGCCAGGGCTTAATGTATCCTTTGCTCAGCGACAGTATGAAGTAGGTGCAGTAAGGTCTGGGAATCAATGGAATGGAGTCGCTTATGATCCTACAATTGCTCCAGAATTTGTAGGTGCTGATCAGGCATCCTATTTTGATGTAGGTGTAGGGTTGAATTATAGAGGTCAGAAGCACATAAGAAAGTTCTTAGATGTCGGTGTCGGATTATATCACCTCATACAGCCGACGGATAGCTTTGGTGATTCAGCCTCAGCGGAAGATGTCAATAGACCCATGAGACTGACCTTATATGCTATGCTTAATCAGCAATTATCTAATAAGCTCGACTTACTGGTCAATGTTATGCATCAGCGACAAGAGCCATATAGAGAGACAGTCCTTAATGCTCAAGGTAAAATCTATATGGGTAAGAATCTTGATAAAGCATTATTCCTCGGATTAGGTTACAGATTACAGGATGCATGGTATCCTATGATCGGTATCGAAGTGGGAAGATTATACGGGGCCTTCTCCTATGACTTTAATATTTCAGATTTTGATATTGCTACTGGAGGTAATGGTGGTCCCGAGCTGACCTTAAGGTATATATTCAGTAAGATTCCTGATGGCATCTATAAGCCTTGCCTTATTTATTAATCCCACTAACACCTGATAATTATGATACTACGACGCATATTTTTTGGAATAATGCTACTGGGATGTACACTTAGCATGCAAGCCCAATACTATTCATTTAAACAACATATTAACCACGCTGATGAGGCTTATGAAGTAGGTAACTATATAGAAGCCATGATTCACTACCATAAAGCTATAGAAATCAATGAGGACGTAAGCTCAGATGTCGTCTATAACTATGCAGAATCTGCTTACAATACTAATTCTTATGCAGTGGCAGATTCTATGTATAATTTGTACTTAGAAAATGAGGATGCACCAAATGCTCATGAAGTGAGATACAAGATAGCCGAGATGAAGATGTCTCAAGCTAAGTACGAAGAAGCGATAACAGATTTTGATCTTTATCTATCCGAGTATGGAGAAGTTGACTCAATACTAACCCAGAAAGTCGACTTCTTAAGGGCGTCATCAGATTGGGCTATTAACCAAACCATAGAAGAGACTTTCTTTCCGTCTAAGCCCAAAAGCGATGTCAATAGTCCTTACTCAGAACATGCACCTTATGTGATAGACGATAGCTTATATTATAATGCACTAAAGTTTCCGGTAGAAGATGATCCATTAGATAGATATACGTCGAAGATTCTTAAGCAGAAGCAGGCGGTAAAGATTCCTGGGCTTAGCGAAGGCAGTATTGTTTCTCATCCATCATTTACGCCAGATGGTCAGCATATATTCTTCACTGTAGGAGAGTATACAGATCTGAATACCATACGATGTGATATCTATTATGCTGCTATAGATACAGCTGGTACTATTTCTAAAGCTATCAAGCTGCCAGAGTACATTAACAAATCATCTTATACATCGACGCATCCTTCAGTCAGTTATAAGAGAGACTCTTCTCTACATTTATTATATGTTACAGACAGAGTAGGTGGCCAAGGTGGTATGGATATATGGTCGGCAGATATAAGTGGCGATTTTGAATTTAAAGAACCCAAGAACGTAATGGGTATCAATACCGCTTCGGATGAGTTGTCTCCTTTTCATCATGAAGAAAGCAATACACTATTCTTCAGTACTAATGGACGTATGGGCTTCGGTGGCCAAGATATCTATAAGGTCAGTTACGAAGGATTTGTCAATGGTGATATTCTTAACTTAGGTAATAACATTAACTCATCGAGTAATGATCTTTATTTCTTTATTACAGAAAACGAAAAGCAGGGTTATCTTTCTTCTAATAGAGCAGGTTCTCAGTATATAGATACACAATTCGAATCATGTTGTTATGATATCTATACTGCTGACGCTAAGTTGTGTACGGTAGACCTTGAGTTGTTAGCATATAAGGAAGATACTAACGAACTGATCAATGATGTATCAGTAAGTATAATAGATAAGCTTAGTGGTGAGAAAGTCTACGAAGGAACTATAAAAAATGAAAATCTCATCGAAGTACCATGCAATGATAACCTGGTTGTAACACTAAGCAAGCCTGGGTATCAAGACTTAGTGTTTGACTTAGGTCCGCTTAATGGTGTGCCTGGTAAGGATAATAGATATACGAGAGAGTCATTCTTAAAACCATTAGATTATGCTCTGATAGTAAAGGTTATAAATGGAACAAATGCAGAACCTATAGATGGCGCTTCCATTTATGTAACTAATATGAGAACTACTGAGGTCTCAGAAATAGAGAGTAACCCTGGTAATATTTTTACTTTCTCCATTGACCCTGATACCGATTATCTCGTAGAGATAAATAAAGATGGATTCAAAGAGAGCTCTTTTGAGTTTAGGTCAGATATCGATCAACCGACCGTAGAAAGAGTAGTCGAATTAAGATTGCTGGATAAGGTAGAGAAAGCACTTATCTCATTGGGTAATGCGATACCAGTCAGTCTTTATTTTGATAATGATCAGCCAGATTCTGGAACAATCAAGGAGACATCGACTAAGAACTATACTCAGGCCTATAATGCGTATTATGCACGAAAGGACAAGTTCAAAAATATATATATAGCAAGAGCCAAGGATAAAGTCAAAGCTGCTGAAGAGATAGATATGCTTTTTGAGAATGATATAAAACAAGGTTTTGATAAGTATGATGTTTTTAAGCGCCAATTACTCTTAGTACTACAGAACGATCAAGAAGTGAATATATACCTAAGAGGATTTGCGAGTCCTGTAGCTGAGTCAGATTACAATACAGCTTTAGGTAGGAGACGTATAGATAGCGTACGTAAGGAATTCTACGACTGGAGGGGAGGAGTATTAGTACCTTACTTGGAGTCTAAGCAACTTATAGTAACAGAGAGATCATTCGGAGAATCTACTTCTCCTAATGATGTAAGTGATAACATTAATGCACCAGCATTGTCTATCTATAGTCCGAAAGCCAGTAAAGAAAGAAGAGTAGAGATAGACGAAATTCAATTTAATCAGAATCAATAATCTAAGAACAATGAAGAATATATATAATCATATTATCCTTAGTTTATGTTTGATCTCTATAAGTACGCTCTCTTATGGGACACACGTTACTGGAGGATCAATGACTTACAGGTGTATAGGTAACAGTACATATGAGCTGAGTTTGGAGTTTAGAAGAGACTGCTTTAATGGTGCTGCTAATGCACAATTTGATGAGTTTGCCTCTATCGGTATATTTAATAGTTTTAACCAGCAGGTACTTACGGTAGGTCAGTTTGGAGAGATAAGAATTCCTTATATCGGTGATGATACATTGAATGAGATCCTCACAAGTGAATGTAATGTCATTGGTGGTGACGTGTGTGTCCAGACGACGATATACAGAGATACACTCATTCTGCCACAGATAGAGGGTGGATATATATTAGCCTATCAGAGGTGCTGTTATAATCAGACACTTAATAATATACAAGATCCACTTAATACAGGAGCTACGATATGGATAAAGATTACAGAATCAGCTTTAGCGAGCTGTAACAGTTCTCCTACTTGGGTTAAGTCACCTAACGTGTATATATGTGCAGATGATACTCTGAGGTTTGATCATAGTGCTATCGATATAGATGGTGACTCCTTAGTCTATTTTATGTGTGCACCATCCCAAGGCGCTAATATGGCGAGCCCTAATCCTCAGCCTCCTAATGCTCCACCGTACTTACCCGTAACTTATTCTGCAGGATTTAGTGAGAATAATATGATGGGTGGTTCTCCTATCAGCATCAACCCTCGGACGGGACAGCTACTTGCCGTACCATCACAAGTAGGGCAGTTTCTTATAGGTGTCTGTGTGAGAGAATTTAGGAATGGGGTATTGTTATCAGAGGTACGTCGGGATTTTGAGTATAATGTGAGGGTCTGTGGTCGTGACCCTATTGCGATTATCACACCAGAGTTTGTAACACAATGTAATGATCTTGAAGTCGCATTCACTAATGAGTCTACGTCTAATTTTCTGCCTGTTGATAGTTTGGACTTTCTGTGGTTGTTTGATTTTCCTAATACAAATCTAAGTAGTACTGAGATGGAGCCTGTATTTACTTTTCCAACACCAGGGCTCTATAATGTTGCAATGATAGTCACTGATGGCGTATGTACGGATACAACCTATGCTGATATAGGTGTATCTATAGATGGTGATCCTACTGCAGATTTTGATGTGCAATCATTCGATTGTGATGGGACAACGGAGATACAGATTACGGATCTTAGTACATCCTCTCAAGCATTAGGATATGAATGGGTGGTGACTACAGCTTCAGGGGATCTTACATCTACTGATCAGAATCCAGTTTTAGATATAGGTACTGATCAGAACATTACTGTGTCACTAAGAGTAACTACACCCTCAAGATGTAACGATTCTATTACGATAGAGAACATTGTGATCAATACTATTCCGTTACGAGCAGAATTCATAGATAAGATAATCTGTACTGGAGAGGATGCGATCATATTCTCATCTGATATACCTAATCTCGATGTAGAGATAATTCCAGATAACGGTATTACGATAGATGCTAACGGGGATTATGTTTTTCAAGGATTTACAGGTACACAAGATTTTATTGTCAATGTAAGTGATGGTTTTTGTTTCCTATCAGATACAGTAAGTATTGATGCAGCCAATGACCCAGAATTTCCTCTGGATGATATTATACAGTGTGGCAGTGTCAATGTGGCACTTAATCCATTCGGGCCATCATTCTATACCTACAACTGGGAAGGACCTCAAGGCGTAGCCCTTATTAGTAACGAGCCTAATCCTATAGTTACTTTAGCAGCTGATGGGGAGTTCTATGTTACAGTATCTACGAGTCCGGGTAGTCTATGTTTCTTTACAGATACGGTGAGTGTGAGAGTCCAGGAGTTACCTGAATTTAATATCCTGCCTGCATCTCAGATAGTATATTGTGAGGGGACAGATATAGAGGTATCATTGGACAGAGATTTTCCATCTATAGAGTGGAGATTTGCTGCTACAGGATTTGTATTAGGTAGTGGGCAAAGTGTCACTGTTTCTAATTTATTGATATCTACGATGTTAGAAGTTGTTGTTGTAGACGAATTTGGCTGTACATCGAGTGAGCTTATTGATATCCAATTTATAGATGCACCAGACTTTAACTTTGATCCGCTAAGTGATTTTAATGTGTGCTCGGGAGCTTCAGCGACATTAATTGCAGATAGCCCAGATAACATCGTATGGACTGATGTCAATGATGTCGTCTTAGGCACAGGAAGCACACTGGTGATAGATAATGTCACCATGACCACTAACATCACAGCTACTGCTACTAATGACTTAGGTTGTATGTCAGAACAGCAGATCTCGGTAGGTGTATTCCAGAATCCCGAAGTAGACTTTAATCCATTAGATAATATAAGTATCTGTGAGAACCAAGTATTTATGTTGAGTATCAATACAACAGACGCAGTAGCTTGGAGTGATAATAATGGAAATATTATAGCAAATGGTAGTACTATAGAATTAATGGATATAGATACTGATACAAGTTTTAATGTTACTGTGACTAATCAGTTTGGTTGTACGACTACTGATGTGTTTAATATTGATATTGATGATATGATTATTCCAGAGATAGACTTATCTCCATTGGACGGGGTGAGTACATGTATAGGGAATGGGGTAGTAGTTAGTTTAGATCCTGCATATAATGTATCCTATGCTGACCTCATGGGCAATGTGCTGTCGACGACTAATGTTCTCGAACTTGATGAGCTATTTGATATTACTATGATAGAAGTAACTATTGTAGATGATCGTAATTGTACATTGATAGATACATTCTCCATAGATATATTTGAAGACATAGGATTAGTTATAGAAAATGACCAAGATTCATTAACCTACTGCCAAGGCAGTCCTCTCACGATACAGAGTAATTCTGATGTCATCGCTGATGTATTATGGACGACTCCTGATGGTACGATTGTAGGTTCTGGTGAGACACTTACCGATTATATGCCAGTAGGTGATATTATGCTGACAGCCACTGCTTCAGATCAGTTTGGTTGTATGGATATAGATTCTATATTATTAATAGAGTCAGTGATCCAGGGACAGATATCAGGAGATGCGATGATATGCTTAGGTGAGTCTACGGTTCTGACATTTACACCAGAATCAGACCTTGATTTCCAACTTGATTGGGCACCTAATGAGGCGATCTTAGAAGAGACAGATATCTCGATCACTGTACAGCCTGCGACGACTACTGTATACACTATGATATACATTAACGAAGATGGATGTGAAGCTCAGTACATGTTTGAAGTTGTTGTAGATGGTTTTTTTGATGGTGTCATAGCTTTTGCAGATCCACAGGATATCTTATTCGGTGAGAGTACAGAACTGTCTACGGATCAGGATGATGATTTTGATTACCTATGGTTTCCACCTGATGAATTAGATGATCCCAATGCCAGTATGCCTGTAGCAACACCTGCTGAGACTGTAACTTATACAGTAACAGTAACGGAAGATAATGGATGTACAGATACAGCAAGTGTCACTGTCAGTGTCACTCAGCCTAACTGTGATGAGTCAGATATATTCGTACCTAACATGTTTACCCCTAACGCGGATATGATTAATGACACATGGCGTATAGAGTCTAACTTTATAGATAGATTTGAATTAGTAGTCTATGACAGATGGGGAGAAGAGGTCTTCTCAAGTAACGATCAAGATAATGAATGGGACGGCACATTCCGTAACAAAGAATTAGAGCCTGATGTATATGGCTATTATCTTACAGCAACTTGTACTAATGGATTTGAATATACTAAGCAGGGGAATGTTACGCTGGTGAAGTAGGTCCCATTACAGTAGAATGCGGACAGTTGTAAGCTTAAGAGATCCACAATGCTTGATAATCAAAAAAGCCAGTTGTCAGTCATTAGCTAATAGGCTATCTTTGCACCATGAGTAAGAAAGGTCGTGTATTAGTAGCGATGAGTGGTGGCATAGATAGTACGGTTACAGCTATGATGCTGCATGATGAAGGCTACGAGATAGTAGGTATTACTATGAAGACATGGGATTATGCCTCGTCAGGCGGATCTACTAAGGAGACAGGCTGTTGTAGCTTAGACTCTATTAATGATGCCCGCCAGATTGCTGTAGAGAAAGGCTTCCACCATTTTATAGTAGATATACGAGAAGAGTTCGGTGACTACGTTATCGATAACTTCGTAGATGAGTATATCGCTGGAAGAACACCTAATCCCTGCATCTTATGTAATACCCATATTAAGTGGAGTGCTCTCATCAAGAGAGCTGATGCTATGGACTGTGAGTTTATCGCAACAGGGCACTATGCTAAGATTAAGAGAGAAAATGATCGCTACTTTATATCCAAAGGTATAGATCCACGTAAAGATCAGTCTTATGTATTATGGGGTCTGTCCCAAGAATGCATGGCCAGGACAATGTTCCCACTCGCGGGCCTTACAAAGACAGAAATCCGACAAATGGCTCATGACTGGGGTTATGCGGAATTATCTAAGAAGCCAGAGAGTTATGAAATATGCTTCGTACCCGATAATGATTATCGTGGATTTCTCAAAAGAAGAGTTCCAGAATTAGAGCAAAATTTGAAAGGGGGGAAGATGGTAGATCAAAATGGAGCAGTGCTCGGTACCCACGATGGCTATCCTTTCTATACGATAGGGCAGAGAAAAGGACTTGGAGGAGGTTTTCTGACACCTAAGTATGTCACCGATATCAATCCAGATACCAATACGGTAGTACTGGGAGAAGCTGATGACTTACTGAAGAACTCGTTAGTGGTGGGAGAGATGAACTATCAGAAGTATGACAAAGTACCTACGGGACAGGATTTCGTGACGATGGTGAGATATAATGACAGGGGGACTTTATCAGAGGTATCTTATGATGAAAATGGTGAATGTAACATCCACTTTAAGGCTAATGTAAGAGGCATAGCGCCTGGTCAGTCAGCAGTTATATATGACGGCGAAGATGTCATAGCAGGCGGATTAATTATGAAAAGATAAAAAAGTAGTATTTTTATATTAAAATAAATAGTAATGTTTAAGAATTTGGAAATCAAGGTATTAATAATAGGATTAGTAGCTGCAGTTATATTATCATCTTGTGGTGATGAGACTAAAAGCTTAGATACTGCATTTTTTGGTTATGATTACTATCCCTTAGAAGAAGGTGACTTCTGGGTATATAAAATGGACGAAACCCTAATAAAGCAAGAAGGGACAGCTAATGAAAGTTCTATCTATTACATGAGAGAAGATGTGACGGAGCGATTTATAAATACAATAGGAGATACGATATATAAAATCCAAAGATCATTATCTGATACACAGAATGGACTTTATGTGGCGACTGACATCTGGACTGCGGAGAAAACGGAGACTGGAGCCTACAGAGTAGAAGAAAATTTAGAATTTGTAAAAATGATATTTCCATTTCAAGTAGGTACATCATGGGAGGGTAATTTATTCGATAATCTGACTTCCGTTAATATCGCTGAGACGAGCGTATGGGTCTATAAAGACTGGGGAGATTATGAGGTTGGTGCTAAGGGTATCCCATTCACAGTAGAAGGTGAGAATTATCCTCGAGTTACAAGAATAGATCAAGCTGATATTAAAAATAACTCCTTAGAAAGACGATTTGCTGTCGAGTATTATGCAGAAGGTGTTGGGCTTATCCAGAAAGAAATGGAGATATTCGATACACAATGTCCATGTCCTGGAGAATCTTGGATAGAGAAAGCTGAAGCAGGATTTAAGTTGACACAGACTTTAGTAGATCATAATTAGTGGGTGACGTGATCTAAAAACATCATGTCAATTCTTATGCAACTCACCTGCCTGCAGGCAAGGCAGGTTGAATCACATATCTTCATTAAATCTAACTTCAGTGAATAAACTCGAACTTGTAGAAGTAGGGCACACCAAAAAGCCCAAAGGGATAGACGGTGCTCTTAAGATACATATCGAGGAGCAATATATCGATGATGTCAGTAATGCACGAGCAATATTCATAGACCTTGATGGCTCTCGTGTTCCTTTTCTAATTAAGAAATTCGTTGTCGATAGTCAACTGCTTATTAAATTAGATGAAGTCGATTCTCCTCAAGAAGCAGAGGCATGTACAGCTAAAACTGTCTTTCTTGATGCCAGAGAGGTAACAGCTTCTCTCGATGTAGAACAGGCACATCCTCTCGTAGGGTACGCAGTCTTAGATCAAGATGAAAAGGCCTACGGACACATCACATCTATAGAAGAATATCCTAATCAGCTCATGTCATTCATCACTAAAGGTGAAGCCACAATCATGCTCCCGATACATGAGGATAATATCATTGACCTCAATGAAATCGATCGGATTATGCAGTTAGATATTCCAGAGGGGATGGATGAGTTGTAGGAATAATTCGAGATTATCTTCTTTATTTTTATTTAGCAAATATTTGTTGCATTATACCGTTGTAAGTATATAAAATCAACAATATAAATTTGTCTTCATTAAGATTCTTATCTATTCTGCTGTTACTTCAATTGGTGTCTGATTCAGGTACCTATGCCCAATCCACTATAGACTCCACATTCACATTAGACAGTATCGATGTATTCTACAAGTCAGATAAGTATGAGCTTACGGATAGTCAATTAGTAGCCATTAAGAACCTTATAGAAAGTAATGAGACAGAAGATATTCTGTATCACATAGAATCATTCGCTGACTCCGATGGATCTACAGATTATAACTACAAGCTGGCAGAAAGGAGATGTGCAGAGATAGAAAAGACGATATTGAACCTCAATCTCAATGATATTCCAATAAGAAAAATAATACATGGAGAAGTTAGCTTAGGTGATGGAGCTTCTGGCGAATAAGAGAAAGCTTTCAATAGAAGAAGTATACTGAAAGTCGTCAAAAAAGCTCGTTACAAGAACGTCAATATCAAAGTACTAAGTAGAGACTCATCTGGTCTTGAGGATACAGAGTTGAACGTATTCTTCAGCGGTGTCAAGCAAGATTATAAGATGCCTGCAAGTAATCAGTTAGTCGTACCACTTCCACTGCAAGAAAAGATAGAGTTACACTTCATTTCTAAAGATCATTTTCCAATTATTAAAAGATTGAAATTAGATGAGAAATCAGAGCTTAAGGATATTAGAATTCCTATGAGAAAAATGGACCTTGATTCTATGATGATAACTAAGGTACAGTTTGAAGGAGGAATGAGTATAGTTATAGATAGATTCTATAAGGAGTTGCAGACCTTGTCTTATACTT
>CALLAG010000107.1 GCA_938002705.1 uncultured Saprospiraceae bacterium
TAACAATGACGCCTGCGGTAGAAAAAATATTACTCAACAGTACATCAGGTAATTCTGTGATCGGTAATAACAGAGACCCGAAGCAGAATCTGGAGAAATGGAAGCATAAGCTCGATGCGAATACTATAGAGAGGATCAGAGAGGAGACCTTACCTATCAGTGATAGATTCTATTCAGCAGCTGATTGGTAAGTAGTGGGATCAGAATCTTTTGATGTAAATGGTGTTAATTCTTCTATTTTGATGATTATACTATTATTTTTACCAGCTTAGACTCCATTAGTAGATTATAATCTTATGAATAATAATAGAGGTTTTTTATTTTGGCTCACATTGGTATTCGGATGTATATGGGCTGTCTTGATAGGATTAGATTACGGCAATAAGCATCCAGGTTATTACTTTTCGTTTGCCTATTTCAGATATACTGGTCTGTATGCTACAATATTAGCATTTATAGCAGGTACATATCTGATCAAGTCCAATAATCTGCTTCAGAATAAAGTGTTACGTCCACGAGGTATCCACGTGTTGTCAGTAATGAGTTTTTTCCTCTTTCTTATCATTCTTTTCAATAAGAATTACGGTGAGACCAGTACGACAATGTCTCATGTGTTTAAATTTTGGGGAACTGCATTATTTAATATGTTTATCCTCATTCTTTTCTTTTTTATACAAAGAAGTTTTGGGCACTTCATTAGAAAAAAGACTATCAAGTCAGTACTCAAAGATTCCTTTACGGTAGACGCGGCTATAGGCGTTACAATCTTTACGACTTTACTTTTCTTCACAGGTGCATTAGGACTACTAAGTGTGACTACCGTATTGCTTTTTATATTTCTCATAGCAGTCATTAATATTACATTCCTCATCCAGTGCATAAGAGATGCATTATTTAAGCCTCTCGACCTGAGTCCTATTAACTTCATGGGCTGGGCATCATTACTGTTTATTTTATTTTTCTTGGGCGTTAATTTTCTTTCTATACACGTCCCATTTCCATCAGGTTTTGATTCTCGAAATGTCTATGTGAATATCTCTCAACTTGTAGCTGAAAGTGGTTCGTTAGTGGAAGGATTTCAACCTTACAATTGGTCACTACTTATGTCCGTCGGCTTTCTGATGTTTGACTATGTAGAGATGGCCTTAGGTCTATCATTTTCTGCGATAGTACTGGCAGCTATAGGTGTCTACGAATTCAGTAATAGAATTCTTGGTGTGGATAAGAATAAGAGCTTGTTTGTTATCGCTTTATTTGTTGTGACGCCAGCACTTGTTAATCAGATGTTCGTAGAGATCAAGGTGGATTTTGGTATGTTATTCATTCAGATAGCTTCTTTGATAGTCTTCTTCCAGTGGTTATTCAGAACAGAAGCGACTGAGAAGAATCAATATAGCCTACTCATATTAGTAGGTATACTTTGCGGTTATGGGATGGGGATTAAGTTGATTAATATGTTCTTAGTATTTGTATTTATAGCTCTTATATGGTGGAATGATAAGCTGAGGATCAGTCTGTTAGGTATATTGTTATTGAGTGTTGGGGTTCTTATTTTTGCAGGTATTGATGACTTAAGTGGCTTGCAGGCATATCACAAAAGCATCTCACAGACGTCGCTAGTATGTGGCATATTAGGAATAGGTCTTCTCATATTTGGATTTATAAAAGATAAGCCCTCATCGATAAGAAGTCTTACACACAGTACAGTATTAGGTGTAGCTCTTATCGTCATGTTGACACCATGGATAGGCAAGAATTATATGGAATCGAAATCTCTGAATCCCAAGACATTACTGATGGGTAAATTTTTTGGTCCAGAGAACATAAGTTTTTTTAAGATCAAAGCTAATTATGAAAAGAAGAAAAAGAAATAATGGAGCAGATTAGAAAGATTTTATCATTTAGATTTGTTGCAATTATACTGCTTCTATTCGTAGTATTGGTTCCAGATATATCTGCACAAGAAGAGAAAAGAAAGTACGAATCTTATGATACTAAGCGTGAAGAAATACAACGCTATTTCGGTTATGAATTATTACTCTATAGATACCTGTCTACGCCTTATGATGTGAATATTAATACCACACAATCTGGTAATTTTGTAGATATAGGTTTTCTATTTATAGTTTTTATTCCGCTGCTTTTATTGTTGTTAGTGAGACATAAGAAGTGGATCTATGGATTGTTTTTGTTTTATATCATTTTCCTTTGGATCATTTCGACCTCTAATTCTTTTGTATTCTCCCACCAGAAAGCCAAGGTTAATACAACTACAGCGGAACTTAATGATTATCTGAATAGTGTTGCATTCTCCACAGAGCCATTAGATATTATAGTTGGTAAAATTCATTTATTTAGCCAAGCCATTTATACGCCTTTTAAGAAATTAGGCGTTATTGTTTCTGGTGATAGTGATTATATCACTTATCCCTTCCTATTCTTGCTTTTCGTTCTGATTTCTCATTTTTTAGTTCGTATTACTGATAGCTTTGTCAAGCCATTTAGGTATATGATTGGATTGACATGGCTCTATGGATTTTACTGGCTTACATTCGGTGGTGGCATCGTATGGTATGGTTATATTCTTATCCCGCTTTTATATCTTTTTATCGTACAGCTATTCGGCGTCCTTAAGAGCAAAGATATTCAGACTCACAGAATACTTTATCCTCTATTTGTTGTCTTAGCGGTGTTCTGGATTATGATTGCCTCTGTAGATCGAGTGTCTAATATACAGCCTAATATTCCTGCTGAGACATTAGGCAAGGGGATATTTAACCCCACCTTCTATGATTATGCATGTGGTAAGATCACAAGAGAGCAAGCTATCGACAAACTTTACCCCAACATAGGTAACAGCTTAGATCGAATTAATAATGATAAGAATGCATACGTATGGAGGGTAGGTACGAGTATGACTTATTTCATCGAGAATAATAATAATAGGGTAGTGATGGATAACCAGTTAGGTATTTTTCACCCTCTTAATTTTACATATCCCGATAAGGAAGAGTTAGTAGAAGTGATGAAAGCATCTAATTTCAAATTCTTAATAATGGACCTGAATACCGCCACCATAGACAATACTCCTGATAAGACTTTAACAACAAAATTTAGAGCCTTAGAAGAGTTTGTAAAAGATAATCCTAAGGTAAAATTATTAGGTACTGACAGAATCCTCGTTAGTAATACGAATGGTAAGAATGAGTTTGAGTATGGCCTCTATGGTCAAGTATATTATAACGGTCGATACGCAATTTTTGAATTTATATAAGTATAAATGAGGGCTTTAGCTTTTTTGGAACGTAATAGAATCTTCAATATAATAATTGCTATTCTATATTACTTTATAGTGGTTACTACTCATAAGCAAGTAGGCCGATTTGTAGCACAGAATCTTGATAAGCCCTTAGGGAGAGACAACTATAATCTAATCGTCATTATAGCTGGTATTAGTATCCTTGTATTGATGATTGGTTTGGTTCAGAAGTCATTCAGAAATCAGCTTGATCATTCGGAAAAGAAAAATCTACTAATTTACCTTGGCATCCTGATAGCATTGATAATAGCAGCAGTTAACATTATTATGGTGGTCAATGTAGAGATCATACATATAGGGCAGTACTGTGTTATGGCTATATTACTATTTCCTCTCATTAGGAATTTCAATCAGGTAATGGTCATCACAACCATACTCGGAGCTCTGGATGAAGCTTATCAGTATTGGTACTTATTTCCTGAAAAGTCAGATTACTTTGATTTTAATGATGTGATTATTAACTTCTTAGGTGTCATTTTAGGCTTAATATTAGTAAGAGCTTTAGGGTTTAAGTCAGTGAAAGACAATAGAGTGTGGTATAAGAGTTCAATATTTTATTTATCTATTTCTTTGGGACTTTTGGTTGTTGTCGGACTTCTAACTGGTTTTGTGAGTGCTACAGCTCCTGTAGGTGATACACATGCTACTATAGAACTGGTAAGAGAGTATAAGCCAGGATTCTGGAGAGAGATACCACCCCGTGTTAAGTTCCACGTTGTCAGACCATTAGAGTTTGTTATAATGATTCTATTTCTCATGGGTATCTTCAGAAATATAGGAAAATAACAGCTTAGGATTCAGATATTCTGTATCTTTGTAACCAATCAAGATTAATAATCCATTATGTACACATCACCCACAGATGCCTTCGTAATCATACCTGCTAAGGATGAAGAGCGTTTTATACGTGGGTTAATTCATAAATTAGTATCGCTTGGTTTTCACAATATCATATTGATTAATGATAATAGTACCGATAGTACTAAAGCGATAGCTAAAGAAGTCTATCCAGACATTGTAGTACTCGATCATATCATTAACTTAGGTGCAGGAGGAGCTACTCAGACAGGCATCGATTATGCGATCAGTAGAGGTGCTGAAGTAATCTGTACAATAGATGCTGATCATCAGCACAATCCAGAAAATCTTGTACCACTTATAGAATGTCTACATGAAAAAGAGGTAGACTTAGTAATCGGAAGTCGGTTCTTGCAGAAGAATGAAATACCTGTATCGCGAGTCTTTTTTAATTTTATAGCTAATATCATTAACTTCTTCGTTACAGGATTAGTCATTACAGACAGCCAATCTGGTCTTAAGGTGATGAGTCGAAGGTTTGCTGAGAGTCTGACTATTACTTACAATGGCTTTGAATTCTGTATAGAGATCATCAAGAATGCTCAGATCAACAAATCTAAAGTCTACGAATATCCCATAGATGTACGATACACCAAAGAAACGATGGATAAGGGACAAAATATCTACTCTGGGTTTGAGATGTTGGGCAAGCTATTTAATCCATTCAGAAGTTAGGCTACAGCTCTATTACGATTTACTTTCTTTCACCCACAAATGAATCCTTCTTATATTTGAATAAGACATTAAAGCTTGTCAAGCTACCATAGATCCTTGTGATGTATTGTTGTAGATTGACCTTCTCTTCATCTGTCATACTGCTACTATTGATACGTTGTTCCATCACACGGATACGATCTCTTACCATAACGATCTTGTGGAAGAAAGTATCTATGGGCATCTCCTTAGACTTAAGGGTATCATCTCCGGGCTTGAGTATAAGCTGTCCATCTGTCCATTTGTCACCCAGTTCTACAGTATCTTGGATAGAATTATATGTTCTTAGAATTCTGAGTAGAGATTTTTCTGCTTCGTTGAAGCTGACGGCTTCACTATATTCTATGGCTTCTATTATTTCCCATTCTTCGTAGGTTTTTCCTACTAACTTCTGACCATAAGTCATGAATACAACCTTATAGGCAGCAACGTCTACATTGATAATAACGCCTTCTCCATATGCGGGATGCTTTACTCTCGATCCGACTCCTAATATTTTATTTTCGCTCATATCTTAACTAATACCTGTGATGAAATTGTGTTTCCATCATCAAATATAAGGTAGTATATGCCATCTTGGTAAGGGCTGAGGTCGATTTTTGATTTTTGATTATAGATATGATTATTCTTTACAATTATCTGCCCTTTGGCATCGATCAGTTGATATGATATGCTTGGTTGTGTTTTACTGATATAGACGTACTCTGCAGTGGGGTTAGGGTACACAGCGATTTTGTCTTCAGCTATCGTAGTAGCTATATCAGTACTGATAGCAATATTAAAATCCCAGATTCCTCTTCCGTAAGTACCGAATCGTACTTTGTTTCTATTCTCTAAGACTTCTACACTCCAGTAGGCTTGATTAGGTGCTTTGCCTTGACTTAGGTTCACCCACTTATTTTTCTTGACTATATAGACGTAGGGACCGGCCTCGGTGGCTGCATAGATAAGTTCTTCGCCTTCGCTATAATCCATATCAAATACTGTTGTGCTCGGAAGTCCTTCCTGCATAGACTCGAAGCTTTCTCCATTATCATAAGATACATAGACTGGAGCATTGCTGTATCCAGATCCAGAGATGACTATTTTGTTAGGATCCTTATCACTGCATAATATCTTGTGTCCATACAGGTAGTGTGCATCAGCAAGGCCTGTCATTTTAAGGTCGAAAGTTTTTCCGCCATTTCTGGATTTAAAGAACATGCCGTTAGTAGTGCTTATATAGATCTGTGTATTGTCAGATGGATTAACGGCAATAGCACTTATCTCACCACCAAACATTCCAAAATTAAAATCAAATTGATCTACTTGAAAGAAGCCAAAATCTGATACTGATAACTTTATAAGATGAGAACCAGACTTATTTTCTTGGATATTACCACCCGCAAGTAGAATACCGTTAGGTTCTGATGGATTAGCGACTATAGGTGGCAGCCATACCGACTCTTGTTGAGATCTGATAGTATAACTATGGTCTGGCTCATTCTTAGTTGTCGGATTCTCAAAGTAACTAACGAGCCCTCCAGGATATACAGCCCAGAGACTTTTGCCCTGGTTAGTAAATGCAAGATGCCCAAAATCTCCACTATACATCTGCTCATAATATAGCGGACCGTCCTCAAATTCTATGGTCCTCTGAAGCCCTTGATCTTGTGATCCTGCGAATATATATCTGTCATCATTGGGATAAGTTTTGACACTATAATATTGGCTCACGTTAAGATCCAGCGTACCTATATTTCCAAAATTAGTAGCTTGGTCGTATGAGGTACTTATACCTCCATGATTAGATACGGTTATGATAGTATTCGTTCCGGTGTTGTATTCTTCTATGTGCATGATGTCAGCATGAAGTTTTGCTGATAGATTATCATAGTATTCGCTCCAGTGATTGAATCGTCTCCAGGTCTGTCCTCCGTTAGTACTTACATGTGCATGTATCTCACATATCATCATGACGTTAGGATTACGGCGTGATACAAAGAGCCCACCATCCCATGGGGTAAAATCAAACTGGTGTACAAAACTCCAAATGATACCATTGTTCTTACTGAGCATCAGTCTTCTGTTGTTATCGACAACATATAGCCAATTCTGCCCACTTCTTTTGACTAACTCAATATTGGCTTTGCCATTCTGACCAAAACTTATGGCAGAGCTTACATTCCTTAATGTGAGTTGATTGATAACATGATTCCACTGAAAGATCCTACTTCTGGAAGAGCTGATCTGCTCTATGAGGTAGAAGTCATTATCATATATGTGACCGTGTATCGCTATGTTGTCTAAATCACTTGTACCGAAGCTTTCTGAGAGCACGTAGGATTTTCCATAGTCAGAAGAGTAGTATAACCTTATATTTTGTCCAGGTCCAGGATCTGCCAAGAATAATATATCTCTACCATTATTGATAGCGATCTGATTTTTGTTAGTGAGTTTTTGTATTCCAGAGAATCCTTCTGCTTTTCTCCACCCAGTAAGTGTCTCATAATAGTGGGGTATACCTGATATACTTGCAAGAATTCTTGTTGTATTAGATTGAGGCGTGACGACCTCTAAGAATCTCTTGTCGAATCTAAGTTCATCTATGACCACCTCCCAAGATAGTCCATCTATACCTCCTTTCCATATAGACCCTCCATCCGCTATGGCGTACATTTTTTTATTGATAGAATCGTAAGCAGTCTCCATGATGCTGCCAGCTTGGTTACGACTACCTCTTTCTTCCCATTCGGCTATAAGTGTTCCATTTTCTATATCTACAACTCGTGTCTTTTCTACGGATGAGTCAGAGTTATATTGTGTGTATTGATCGTTGGAGTTAGATAGCTCTATACTTCTCCAGTCTATTCCAGGAGCAGCGTTGTGTATTATCTCCTTCCAGAGCTTCTTATTGAGATGGGCTTTGCGTTCTTCCATATTGGGCATAACGACAGTACCGTCCGTAGGAGGAAGTAGTTGAGGTGGCTTAGTATCCGAATGACATGCTATAAAGCATAAAGACATAAGAATACAAACTATTAAAGGCGATATAGGTGTATTGCGCTTAATCACTAAGTATTAATGAAGAATAAAAAAACTTGCTTATAAGATAGGACTGAATTCTGGTGTACTGTCTGAAACAGAAATATAAACTTAACCAGAAGAAGCAAAATTGTAATTCAAAAATAGGGCTAATTATAGTAACCCAAAGAATTTATTTCGTTAAGAAAAACATAAGCTATATGCTTTAATGGTTTTGGTCTATGTGTTCTTTTCTTTCTGGACTGTAAAAATCTCAGGGGAATTGATCTCCTATCCAATAAAGACTCATAACGTATGAGGACAGTAAGACGCTGCTTCATATATGTTAAAAAGCTATATATGGTAGATTTACACTACCTATAAAGTAGGTATCTGTCCTTTTTGATTACAAGAATAGTTATAGTATAAATGCTATTTTCCATAAGTGTCATCCCAGTTTTTGGGCTTAGGATCTTGCAGCTTACCTTCTGACTTAGCTACAAGCATAGCTACGGTAGCGTCACCGGTAACATTGATAGTCGTTCTGAGCATATCCAGTGGTCTATCGACTGCAAAGATGAGTGCTAATCCGACCATCAATATCTCTCTGGGGACTTCTAATGCTTCGAGGATAGCTACAAGCATAACCATGCCAGCGCCTGGAACTGCTGCAGAGCCTATAGATGCAAGGGTGGCCGTAAGTACTATAGATAGCTGCATTGTCATAGTCAGTTCATAATTCATCGCTTGGCAGATGAATACCGCTGCTACAGCCTGATAGAGGCTAGTTCCATCCATATTAATAGTTGCACCTACAGGTAGTACAAAGCTGCTTATCTCTTTATCTACTCCTAAGTGCTCTTCTACACGCTCCATCGTCACTGGAAGCGTTGCCGCAGAGGAGCTGGTAGAGAATGCAAGCAGTTGCGCAGGGCTTATCCCTTTAAGAAAGTAGCTTGGACTTTTGCCTACGACGAATACTATTACTAAAAGGTAGACAATGACCATAGAAAGTAGGCCAAGTGCAACTGTAGCAGCATACCATGCTAAGGCTACAAAAACGTCTGGATTAGCAGTCTCTACGATCAGTGAGGCTAATAATGCGAATACAGCATATGGTGCAGTCAGCATTATTAGATCTATCATTTTCATAATGACTTCGTTAAGACTGTCAAAGAAATCCTTGAGGGGCTTACGTGACTTTTCTTCCACTAAGAGTAAAGATATTCCGAATAGTATGACGAAAAATATAACCTGTAGCATATTCCTATTATTAGAAGCTGCTGAGAAGATATTGTCAGGAACCATATCTTCTATAAACTTAAGCGGCCCTAATGTTTTTTGCGATTCTGCTGTGGCTATTCTTTTTCCAGCATCAGTATTGTAAGCAGCACTGAGTTGCTCCACCGTTTCTGCACTTATACTATTACCTGGTTGTACGACATTTACAAATACAAGACCTATAGTTATCGCTATGATCGTTGTAACGATATAGATGCTTATTGTCTTGAGGCCTATCTTGGAGAATTTAGCGATGTCTTTGAGGTCTGAGATGCCTTTTATCAGACTGGCGATAATGAGAGGTATCGCTATTAGCTTTAATAACTTTATGAATATAGTCCCTAATGGCTTTATCCAATTGACGATGAAGGTTTTACCTCCATCAAACTGGCTGAAGAGTAATCCAGCTGCGATACCTAAAAGCATTCCTAATAATATCTGCCAGTGTAAAGCCAATTTTTTCATCTAAAATAGATTGTGTATAAGTCTAAAATCAATTTATCAGTTGGAAAGATAAGCATATTGTGATCTTTTCTTACTTGGTTTTTACAATACATGAATTTTTCTGATAACTGGGAAAGCACTAATGCCTATATAGAATGAAGTATAGCTCATACTCATTTATAAGAACTTGATAATTTTTGAGAAAAAATGACTTGTAAGTTGTAATATCGTATTAATTGACGTATTTTTATCGGACAAATGACACGCTATGACTTATTCTAATCTAAAAGAAGATAACATACAGAGCTTTCTTAATGAGCCATTGGCTATGTATAATTATACACCTTCACTGAGTTTTATTGACTTGCTTAATGATAAGTTTAAGCTTGTTGAGATCATACAAGAGGGTATTTCTTTTGGCTTGTTTGAGAAGATAAGATCTATATTCCCTTTTACTATGCAGGACTGGTCTACTTATCTTGATATATCACTTAAGTCTCTTCAGAGGTATAGTCACGATAAGAGAAGTTTTAAGCCTATTCATTCTGAGAAGATCATAGAGCTTGCTGAGGTGATGGCCTACGGTATAGAGGTTTTTGAGGATGTAGATAAGCTTAAGTTATGGTTGGGTACTCCATCATTAGCACTTGGGCATAAGAAGCCTTTAGATCTTATTAAGAATTCCTACGGCAAGGAGCTGGTTATGAGGGAGTTAGTAGCATTAGAGTATGGTATATTTGCTTAGGTAGTATGATTGTATATCGACTCACAAAAGAAAAATATAAAGATATCTTGTCTGGAAAAGGCGCTTCTATAAGAGGTGGTAGATGGAATAGTTCAGGCATAGAACTCATATATGCGGCTTCAAATCGAGCACTCGCAATGAGTGAAGTTGCTGTGCATATCACATTCCAAATGATGCCTAATCAATATTGGATCATAGAAATAGAAATACCTGATAATATTGTAATCAACTCATGCGGAGAACTGCCTTCTGATTGGAATTCTTTTCCATATAATGATGCTACAAGAAAAATCGGTGATAGCCTGGTCCATGAAAATAAATATTTGGCTTTGAAAGTGCCTTCTGCGGTCGTCCAGAAAGAATGGAACGTACTGATCAATCCATTTCATAGGGATTTCAAACAAGTAAAAATTCTAAACACCGAGCCCTTCCAATTAGACCGAAGACTTTTTTAATTATATCCTTTTTACTGCTCTTACCATTTCTCTTTTCTTATTAGGACCATTAAGCATTTCGAGTTTATAACCCAATGATCTAAGAAGACGCTTAAAAGCACCTTTGGCACAGTAGGTAACTAAGCTGCCTTCAGGGTTAAGAGCCTCATATAAGGTGGAGTGAATGTCAGCTTCCCAAAGTTCTGGCTGGCAAGTCGGTGCAAATGCATCATAATAGATAATGTCCAAAGCTTGGTCAAAACTAAAATCTTGAATAGCAATCTGATGTTTTTCAAATGTGAAATGCTTGCTGAACTCAACTTTATCACTCCAAGAACAAGTGTGTAATTGTCTAAACTTCCCAGAATCAACTTCATTGACCTCGGTATAATAGTTAAGAGCAGCAGCCTGTGATATAGTAATAGGATCAGTCTCTACAGAGATGTAATGTACATTGATATCTAATTTCTCAGCTTCAAGCATTGTCAAATATGCATTCAAGCCAGTGCCAAGACCCATCTCAAATATCGTGATAGATCTACAGCCTTTGCGATATTGATTATACAAGCCAGCTGATATGAATACATGTATAGATTCTTCTATAGCTCCATAGATAGAGTGGTAGTGAGCATTGTACTTGTCACTGTATATGGTATGTGAACCATCTTGAGACAGCATGAGCTTAGAAGGTTCCAAAGAAAATATGTTGTTGTAATTTTATCCTTAGAATAGATTAACACAGATCGTCGGTAACACCTTGAAGTTGTTAGGACAACCTACACCTTTCTTGGCGCAAGAACTAAATACAGTCATAACTATAAGTAAAGTGAATACTTTAGCTATGTTTCTTAAGTAATTTTTTTTCATAATAAATTCCATTTTCATTTTATCCAACGAAACGAAGTACAAATATATTACCAATATTTATACATTGCTAAAAATATACATGTGACAAGAACAAGAAATAAGAGGTATCATCTCATCGCTATAGGTGGAGCAGTGATGCATAATGTCGCTATAGACCTCAAAGATATGGGACATACCGTGACGGGATCAGATGATGAGATCTATGAGCCTTCGAGATCAAGACTCAATGAATACGGGCTATTGCCTTCAGTTATAGGTTGGAATGCTGACAACATAGATGACACCATAGACGCTGTAATCTTAGGTAAGCATGCTCGTAGTGATAACCCAGAACTAGCTAAAGCAATCGAGTTAGGCATACCGATATTTTCTTTTCCAGAGTTTGTCAAAAATGCAACAACGGCGACAATTAGAGTTTGTGTAGCAGGTAGCCATGGCAAGACATCGACAACATCGATGATAATGCATGTGCTGAAGGATCACAATATCGATTTTGATTATCTCGTAGGAGCTAATATAGCGGGATTCGATAAGATGGTAAGACTATCAGGAGCTGATATTATAGTGGTGGAAGCTGACGAGTACCCCAGTTCTTGTATAGATAATAGGGCTAAGATGCTGCATTATGATCCTACGATATCTATAATTACTGGTATTGCTTGGGATCACGTCAATATCTATAAGACTTATGACGATTATAAGAATGTATTCAGAGAGTATGTCGGTGCTATGAACGGTAATACTATAGTCTACTTCGATCAGTCAGACGAGGACTTGTTTGAGATGATGACACATGAGGTATTCGAGACTAAGAGACATGGTTATCTTCCATATTCATCAGATAAGAAAGGACGATTATTATTCAATGATAAAGTGTATCCGATAGAAATATTCGGAAGGCATAATCTACTAAATCTCCAGGCGGCCCAGCTGGTCTGTGCAGAATTAGGTGTAGCTGAGCATGATTTTCTTGTATCTATGGAGCATTTCGCTGGGGCGGCTAAGAGACTAGAGCTTATACATGATTCAGAATCGCTAAAAATGTATAAAGACTTTGCACATGCACCTTCTAAGTGCAGGGCAACAGTGCAGGCTATACGTAATAAGTACCCTGACAGTAAGATTAGGGCAGTTATGGAATTACATACATTCAGTAGCTTAACGCCTGAGTTTATTGAACATTATAATGGGGCTATGGACGGAATCGACCATGCGGCTGTGTTCTATGATCCTCACGCTGTAAGTATGAAAAAAATGGAAGCTTTAGATAAAGAGACTGTTCGTACAGCTTTTGGTACAGAAGGACTTGTTGTATTTGATGATAAAGAAAGTCTCCAAAAATTTATGGATAATAGCCGATCTGATGGCGATGACGTAATATTGTTGATGAGTTCAGGTAATTTAGGTGGCTTTGACCTCAATCTATTCTTAGAATCGTTGAAATAGCCTTATCTTTGCACAGAATTTAACAAAGAAGAAAATGTCAAGAGTAATTACGCTAAGGGATGCCTTAAGAGAAGCAATGTCAGAAGAGATGAGAAGAGACGAGTCCGTCTTTCTTATGGGTGAAGAGGTAGCTCAGTATAATGGAGCTTACAAGGTCAGTAAAGGTATGCTGGATGAGTTCGGAGAAAAAAGAGTTATTGATACTCCGATTGCAGAATTAGGATTCGCAGGGATAGGTGTAGGAGCTGCTATTAATGGCTTGAGACCTATTATTGAGTTTATGACTTGGAATTTTGCTGTATTGGCATTTGATCAGATTGTAAATAATGCAGCTAAGACGCTTTCTCAATCAGCAGGTATATATAAGTGTCCAATTGTATTTAGAGGACCTACAGGCTCTGCTGGACAATTAGCACAGCAACACTCTCAGACCTTCGAAAGTTGGATGGCTAATGTTCCTGGACTTAAAGTAGTATCTATCATAGATCCATATGATGCTAAAGGACTAATGAAATCTGCAATTAGAGATGATGATCCGATTTGTTTTATGGAGTCAGAGATGCTCTATGGACATAAAGGAGAAGTGCCAGAAGAAGAATATCTTGTACCTATAGGAAAAGCAAAAGTAAGAAGAGAAGGTAGTGACGTTACTATCGTATCTTATAATAAAATGATACTTGTAGCCTTAGAGGCGGCAGCAGAATTAGCTAAAGACGGTATCTCAGCAGAAGTCATAGATCTCAGAACCATAAGACCTCTGGATCATCAGACGCTTGTAGATTCTGTCAAGAAAACGAACAGAATTGTTGTCGTAGATGAGTGCTGGCCATTCGCAGGAGTCTCTGCAGAAGTCGCTTATGAGATTCAGAAATATGCTTTCGATTATCTCGATGCTCCAGTAACAAGAGTTAATAGTGCAGATACCTCATTGGCTTAT
>CALLAG010000108.1 GCA_938002705.1 uncultured Saprospiraceae bacterium
AATTGGGCAGCTTCTGAGCCTGTAATAGATAAGAATATAAATGCAAGAGGTGCTGTACATGTATTCGTCAACGAAGATGGATCATGGGATGCAGAAAGAAGAAACTTCCAAGAAGCATACTATGTCATAGAAAGAGATGTAGAATGTGGATGGTCACAGAAGGTGAAGTTCTGTTGTTCTGATGTAGGCGAAGAGACGATGGTGGCACTAAGAGTGATAGATAACTTCGGTAATCATAACGAATGTATGGTTAATGTTACGGTGAGAGACTTTATAGCTCCTGTTATAACTTGTCCAGCTAATGTAACAATAGACTGTGATGATGATGTAGCAGATATCAATACACAACCTACAGTAAGCGACTTATGTGGTACGCCTACAGTAACGGAAGTTGTAGGTGCTGATACTTATGAGTGTGGAGATGATTTCGTATTAATCAACAGAACATTTACAGCTACAGACATAGGTGGTAACAGAAGTTCTTGTACTCAGGTTATAAGAAAAGAAAACAGAACGCCATTTACGGTAAGTAATATTACATGGCCAAGTGATCATACATTCACTGATGATAGATGTACGCTTGATGATATTGATCCTGAAGATTTACCAACAGGTAGACAAGAGCCTACAATCAGAGCTAATGCCTGTAGTAGTATCGTCTTTACTTACGAAGATTTATTATTCACGATAGTAGATGGTTACTGTCAGAAATTAGTAAGAACGTGGACAGTCGTAGATTGGTGTCAACCATCAAGAGTTTTCACTCATGATCAAGTCATCAAATTGTCTAATACGGTAGCACCGCAGATCAGTAATGCTTCATGCTCTACTATGACAATAGCAGATGGTGAGATAGTAGGAGCCTGCATGGTACAGGTGGATAATCTTACTGCTGAGTTAGATGATGTCAATAATAACTGTACAGAATCAGTAAGATGGTCTTACTCGGTTATATTGAATGGATCTACAGGTACTCCAGATAGAACTGGTAACAGTAATGATGCAAGTGGTGTATATCCTTATGGTACACATACGATAACATGGAGAGCACAAGATGCTTGTGATAATATAGATGAATGTACTAAGACACTTGTCATAGTAGATAACAAAGCACCTACACCATACTGCTTAGGGGAGGTTGTATTGCCACTAAGTACTGATGGGACGGTAGAGATATGGGCTGAAGATTTTGATCTCGGTTCTGAAGATGATTGTCCTGATACTGAAGTGAGAGCATCATTCAGCGAGACAAGTATCGTACGTAACATGACTTTTGATTGTGATGATCTTAATACAGGAAGTAACATCGGTAATGTATCATTAGAAGTGTACTTCTGGGATGAGCAGGGTAATGTATCATTCTGTACGGTCGAGATTATAATTCAAGATAACAGAAATATATGTGACAATGTAGATACGGGTACTAAGGTGGCTATATCAGGTCAGATTATGACTGAAGACTTTGAGATGATCGATGATGTAGAGGTATCTATAATGTCAGGAGATGTAAGTTTCCCTCAGATGAATATGGCTAACATGGGTGATTTTGCTTTCAGTGATCTGACAGCATATGAGGATTACCTTATAGAGCCATCTAAGGATGTAGATTATCTTAATGGTGTAAGTACTCTGGATCTCGTGATGATACAGAGACACATATTAGGATCAGTATATTTAGATTCTCCATACAAGATTATAGCTGCTGATATTGATAATTCGCAGACTATTACTGCTATAGATTTGATACAGTTAAGAAAACTAATATTAGGAATATATGACGAATTACCATCTAATGATTCTTGGAGATTCGTAGATGCGGGTCACACATTTGCTGATGCATTAGATCCGTTTCCATATCCTGAGTCTATTAACTATCAGTCATTAGGAGTAGATGCATTATCGTCAGACTTTATGGGTGTCAAGATAGGAGATGTCAATGGTTCTGTAGTAGCTAACGCTAACGGTGTAGCCATAGATAAGAGAAGTGGTGATGCCTTCGGTATCTTATTGCAAGATGCTAAGACTGAGAAAGGTAATAGAAGATTACAATTCGTTGCAGATCAAGATATCAATATAGCTGGACTTCAGTTTACATTAGATCTTGCAGATGCAGGACAAGATATAATTGCAGTCATACCGATGACACTTGAGATATCTAATGATAACATAGCATGGGATAGAATGGCTGATGGTCAGATAATACTAAGTTGGAATAGTGTAGATACTAAAGAAGTAGTAGAAGGGGAGATCTTATTCGAAGTATTATTATCTGGTAATGGTCAAGCATCAGGTGCACAGTTATTAGATAGTCCACTAAGAAGTGAAATCTATGAGACAGTAGGACAAGACGTCGATGTCAGGAATATCAAGCTGATAGATAAAACGAATCAATTAAGTGACTTCGAATTCTCTGTCAATCAGAATGTACCTAATCCATTCAAAGATGAGTCAGTTATAGAATTTATGTTACCAGCTGATAGCGAAGTGATATTCTCAGTAACAGATCAGAATGGTAGAGTCGTCTATACAGATACTAAAATATATAATGCTGGAAATAATCAGATCATCATCCAAGCGGATGAGATGAATGCGAGTGGTGTCTTATACTATCAGTTATCTACTGAGAAGTATACTTCTACTAAGCGAATGATTGTAATCAGATAATCCAGTAATAAGATATCCATAATGAAAAACGAATTAATTAAAAATACATACGCTAAAATTTATAATCACATGTCTAAGTTTAGAACATTAAGATTTTCTGTGCAGTGTTGGATGATATGTATGCTTGCATTATCTATGAGCAGCAGTGTTACGGCACAATGTGATGACATCAACCTTGCTTGTAATGGCGGGATCAATGTTTCTATCAGCGAAGATTGCTTTGCTGAGGTGACTGTCGATCTTATCTTAGAGAATCCACCTTTTGGATTATTCCCAGATACTGATGCTAACTATAATATTACCATCAGAGATGCTGAAGCGGATACAATAGTAAGATCATCTACAGCAGATAGAATTATAGGTCAAGAATATATCGATAAGAGACTCGAAGTATCTGTAGAGTTAGTACCGTGTGGTATCAGCTGCTGGGGATATGTAACAGTAGAAGATAAGATAGGACCTAAATTTTGGGATTGTGTCAATGGCTTTCTGCCAGATGTAATATTGTCATGTGACGAATATGAGACAGCAACCGTTCCAGATCCACAGATCGGAGGTTTCTGTACAGACAAGCTACTTACATTTGCTGATGATACATCAACACTAGCCTGTGTAGGCGCATATGCGATACAGATACTTAGAACATATACAGCTTCTGATGAGGCGGGTAACTCCTCTGAGTGTCAGCGTAATATCTTAGTAGAGAAAGCAGATCTTAAGAACATAATATTTCCTGATAACTATATCGATACATTAAGCTCTGCTTCATCTTGTGACGAAGCTGAAGACTTATCTCCGAGAGTAACAGGATTTCCATCAGGTATAACTTGTCCTAATATCATGTACTTCGTCTCTGATATCGAGTATCCACAATGTGGCATACAGAGAAAGATGTTGAGAGATTGGTTCGTAATAGATTGGTGTACGGGACAGTCAAGAACCTATGGTCAGATTATTAAGGTTATAGATAATATAGCACCTATAAGTGTATGTCCACCAGATACTATAAGATTAGCACTTGATCCAGCGACATGTACAGCTTCACCGTTATTGAATCCTATGGCTATTGCTGGATTTGATATGACAGGAGCGATAGATCAAGCTACATTATTAGATTGCTCATTACCGATTACTATAGAGGTGGGTTTCTTACCAGCAATACCTGGTACTAATCAACCTGTCAATGCACCATATACTATTGTAGACAGAAATGCTCAAGGCTTATACCAGTTACCAGAAGTAGAACAAGCAGCATGGATAAGATATTGCTTTACTGATGCATGTGGTAATTCTACTAAGACAGATCCTACGCCTGATAATGATATTGATGCAGATAACACATGTTGTTTCTTTGAGATTACGACACGAGATGAGAATCCTCCTGTAGCAATATGCGAGGGCTTTACTAAGGTGCCATTATTAGAAGGTGGTGAGACATTGGTTCCAGCATCAAGCTTTGATGATACCAGTTTTGATCCATGTGGTGAGATAGCAGGATTCCAAGTTAAAAGAGAG
>CALLAG010000109.1 GCA_938002705.1 uncultured Saprospiraceae bacterium
ATATGTTACTATTTTTAAAAATACAACATTTCTAATAACCATATTCAATTACTTTCCAAGCCTGTCCCTCCTAAAATCCAGAACCGCATACACAACTCCCACAACAGCAGATATACAAATACCAAGATACTCTCTGATATCTTCTACGGCTTGGACATCCGTCGGTTCGTAATCTATAAAGGCGGGCTTACCCGCATCTATCCATGAAGTGATCTGGTAGGCATTAAATATCAATCCTAAAATCGT
Organism: uncultured Saprospiraceae bacterium; assembly: GCA_938002705.1. GTDB lineage: Bacteria > Bacteroidota > Bacteroidia > Chitinophagales > Saprospiraceae > RFSX01. The sequence continues at coordinate 247 of CALLAG010000109.1, forward strand.
AGCTACTGCAATCCCAATTGTATAATAAGGCCAATGCTTTCCGAATACTTTATGAAGAGGCACAACCGCTACCAATAAGTATGCAATCATCCACTTCCATCCATCAGGATCATTGTATTGTAATACCGCAAATGCGATAAATGCTAAAGCTACTAGGCTATGTAATACTTTACTCATGCTCATAGATGTCTTCTTTTAATGCTGCGTTGATCGTATAGTTGTCTTTTACAAAATTACACCACATACAATCTTCATCAGCGCAAGTAGTATCGAATTTATAGTTTTTGATATTATCTACTGTCTCTACTATCTGAGTACCGACCATCTCCATCTCTTCAGGCTGTACAGCGTATTTGCTATTGCTGAATTCTCCTGTCTTAGCATTAGGCTCTATGAAGTCGACTTCTCCAGTGACCATATTATAATTCTCCTTCTTATCGCTATCCATGAGTATCTTATAGAAGACGATCTGTCTCCAGTAGTCTCCACCATTGGGATCTTTTTCTGAAGGTGCTTTTAATTTTTGTTTCGTCTTAGCTCTCGTAGGATCTCCAGTCTTATAATCTACGACATGGACATAGTCCTTATAGATCTCTATCTTGTCTATGAATCCTTTGATAGGAATGCCTTTATACTCTGCATTCTCAAGCTTAGCTTCTACGGCAAACTTCTGACCCTGCGACCATTCCTTAATCTTATGTGCATGTAGCGCTTCTAATGATCGTAAGCCATGTGTCATAAAACTCTCATATTCCTTATCCGTAAAATTAGATCTGAAAGCTTTCATATTCTCTCTGAAGTGGAATAGGAGATTGTCTAATGGGGCCTCTCCCGTCTTATTGATATGCAAAAAGAAATGATGCAATGCCCCGTGCATCGCTGTACCGAATCCCGAATAGGCATTTCTTGCATGTGGCACTTTAAGTATCGCTTCGAAGTAGAAACTGATAGGACACTTAAGATATTTATTAAGATGTGTAACGGATAGAGAATATGAGTCTATCCATTTATCTATAAGATCTTTCTCTATGAGTGGAATGACCTTGTCCTCTTTCTTAAGTAAGTTATAGTAGAACTCTGCTATCGTATCTTCCTCTAATTTTGGAGCTTCGACCTCAATGTCATAAGTCGCCATGATCTCATCTATGAATTGTGACTTACCGAGTTCTTTTCCGTTCTCGTTCTGCTGAGAATAAGTGACAAGCAGATCGGTCTCTGCTCTTGTCATCGCGACATAGAATAAGCGACGCTCATCTTCTATATTGGTCTCACTATCAGCATTGACGGTATCAGGGTATTTGTATTGCTGATTAGTACCTACGCCCTTATCCCATATGTCTTTGATACCACCGATGATATATACTTTCTCAAACTCTAATCCCTTAGATGAATGTGCCGTTATGAAGTGTGCCCCCTCTGCAGAAGTGATTACTTTATTGACTGGAAGTTCTATCTTATTACTTTTCATCTTATCCAGCATCGTCAGTAGTTCTTCTATGCTGAGATCTGGCTTTTTAGTAGATTCATTTTTTATAAAATCAAAAAATGTACTCAATACCTGAAGCAACCATGACTTGTTACTCTGCGTCATCACGTACTCTAAGATGTGACCTTCATTGATGATATTTTCAAATAGCTGTTGCAATGTCACTTCTTGCATATCCTTAATCCACTTATCCAGACAAGTAGAAGCACCTTTGATCGCATCTGCATTTTTCAACCCAAGCGTAGCTAGTGTTTCTTCGTCAGCGATCAGGTCACGCCATCTTACTGCTTCTTTCTTTTCTGATTCTTCTGTCTTACGATAGGACTTCTGGCAGTACATGGATAACTTACCGATATCCACTGAGTCAATACCAAAATAATTATAATGCAATATCTCAAATATCCTCCCCTCTCCTAATCCGTACAACTTATACTCCTCACGTAGGTAAGACAATATATTGATGACATTTCTTATGAATGGTAACTCGAGAATATTGATTCTACGCTTGATATTAATAGGAACATTCTTCTTCTCAAGCACATTGACAAGGTCATCGACTTGTGCATGTTTTCTATAGATGATGGCTATATTATTAAACTTGTCTTTATCTCTATGATACGTATCATGTAGTTCCTTAGCTAAGAATGCATACTCTGCAGACTGCTTATCAAAAGACAATATCCTTGGCTTTACTTTCGGTTTAGCCGGCTGGCTTGAGGCTATGAGCTCCTTAGATAAGTCTTTTATCTGATTGACTATTCTTTCTTGATTGTACTCTATGAGGCTCTTAGACATATCTAAGATCATCTGATTAGACCTATAGTTATTCTCCAGAACGATGGTATTAGGATTGTACTTCTTCTGAAAATCTATGATGTTACCCAGGTTAGCACCTTGGAACTTGTAGATCGCTTGGTCATCATCACCTACTACAAATACGTTAGGTACATCCCAGTATGATATAAGATAATTAAGGATCTCATTCTGTGCACCATTGGTATCCTGATACTCATCTACCAGAAAATACTGATAGCGTTCTTGATACTTAAGCAGAATCTCCTCGTTCTCTGAGAATGCTTTTATGACCCATAATATCATATCTTCATAATCATACCGCTCATACTTCTGCATCAACTTTAGGAATATTATATATTGATCTACGGCAGCTTTTACTATATCGAAGCTTCTTATGAGTTTATTATAGCTATCCTCTTTGAGGTCACCTTTCTCATAAGTCTTACCTGTCTTCTTATTAGTATACTTTCTTTTATAATAATATTCTTCTTTGTCTTTCTCATTCTCTATGTACTCATCTATCATCTTATGCATCTGCTCTGGAGAGATATTCTCCTTCTTCATAAGGACGAAAAGCTTACGCATTCTTACTGCCTCGTAATAGCGATCTCCTTTGTATCTCTTAAGTGGACTATCATCATCCAGACCATCTATGAGCTCTTCCATGACATTGACTCTCTCTAGGTCTGAGATAGGTTCCAGCTTACGATATCCGCCGAAGTATTCCAGATTCTCTTGGATTACTTGATTACAAAACCCATGAAATGTATAGATATGTATCTGATGCGCCTCAGGGCCTATTATCTTAACCAATCGCTTACGCATAGCTATAGTCGCAGAGTCGGTATAGGTCAGGCATAAGATATTATGTGGAGATACATCTTGCTCTATCAAGATCTTCCCTATCCTTGTAGCCAGTATCTGTGTCTTACCAGTACCAGGACCGGCATTGACTAATACTGGCCCTTCTATATGATCGACGGCTTCTTTTTGTTTGGGATTAAGCTGATCATAGGCTTCCTTATAATTACTGCTGAATCTTGCTCTACTATTTATCATTGATTGAGTTGTGAGAGTGAATTTAATATAATTCTCAATGTAAGTACTTACGTGAAGCCTATCTACACGAAAAAAAATGATGAATAATCCGGGTTCCATATTGATATGTAAGTTGAGTTGTCATTGGCGTCCTCGCCGAAGACGCTAACAGAAACAAGTCAGGACGCCAAAAGAAACTAACTGAAATCGAGACACAGGAGGTTAATATAGCGTTAAAGCCAATAGCTTGAATTAACTTATCCAATAAAATAAAAGTCTATTAAGTACAGCACATCAATAAGTCACAGCTTTATGCAATTTTTTATTTCATCACAATTAAAAATTCTTAGCTATGAAAGGTCCAATAATTACACTTGCGATTCTGATCATATCTTCTCTCAGTATGCTCACAGCACAGAGAAGTTACACCTACTACGACAATGGCTCTTATGATCGGTACCAATATCGATACAATGACAGAGGAGACTATCGGGATGACTACCGGTATGATGACAGAGGTGACTACAGACGAGATCGCAATCGATCTTCTTACAGACGTGACAATAACGTGTACAGCCGCATGTCACAGAGAGATAGAAAAAGATTAGTCAAGCTCGAAAGAAAATATAGAGAAACTGAAAGATGTGCATGGGAGAATGGTAGACTCAGCCGTAAGGAGATCAGAAAGTTAGATAACATCAGAGATGATATAGACAGACTGACAAGAAAATACAGAAGAAACAACAGACCTAACAATAGAATAAACAATAGCGGATGGCGTGGCTGTCCATAGTAACAATATGAGATTGTAGTTTATTATAAGTGAGAATTAAGGTTGCTTGGCTTACGCTGAGTGGCCTTTTTTATTTGCTGAATTCAAGTTTTGATTACACTATTCAGTTTTATCAATCAATTTATTTTTTTCATCTCGAATGTAATGAGAGATCTATTTGAATAACAATTACGATCAGGAAACTAACAATAACCAATTACTGAATTGCACATTTAGGTTGCACAAATAAACTAAGTATTACTTAGTTTTATTACTAAGATTACTCTATAAATGAAAGTTATATTTGACATTGTACGTTATTGTCGTTACTACTCGATAGTTCACTTTCCATACTTAAGAATTTGAGATTAATAACCAATTGACTTTTGTTGTTTTTTACATTTTCCTCGCCGGAGGGCTCTCATTTTTGTCTTGACACAAAAACGAGACAAAAAAGTCAAGGCTTTACTCATTTCTTCACGGCAAATAAGCTATTGATAGCTAAACAAGCGCCAAC
>CALLAG010000110.1 GCA_938002705.1 uncultured Saprospiraceae bacterium
GGTATTAATGTCAGAGGACGTTTACTTGACGCTTTATTAATGAAATTATGTAATTGTAACTATCTGTAGAAGTTATCAATGTAGGGTGATCCTGGACCTCTTGTAGTAGGGGTATTGTTGAGCCTGATATTAACTCCTAAAACAAAAAGTCTTCCTCTCCTTGATAATGGTCTTTGTTCTAACATAAAGGAATGCTGGATTTGAAAACTAAATTTTATATTTTCTAACCCTGATCTTATTGTTAATGCGGGTTCGAATAAGGTATAGAATGGTGCATTGATTTGGCGTAGATCAAAGGATTCTTCTTCTAATTCTTCAAAGTTATAGTTAGCTTCATTAATGTTGTAAAAGTCAAGTCCAGTAAATTTTGCAGATAATCCAAACTCTACATAAGGTGATTTGAATGAGATACTTGGTTGTATGAAATATTGTACCTGTCTAGCTGAGAAATCTATTACATTAGAATTGTTTTTTCCGAAGGAGATTTTCCCAAATCCTAATCCCCCATATGCTTCGAGGATGATCACATCATCGATCGCAGTAAAGTATCCAGCACCAAATTGTATAATGTGTTTTTTGCTGAAAGGATCTTCTGATGGATTCTTAAAGTAACTATTATGCTCAGCGTTAAGTATAAGTCCTATATGATCTGTAGCAGCATAAGCGGCATTGATATAGCTAAGTGCAACAGTCCCATTTATATCATGCTTCTCAGCTAGCATCGGCACATTCTGTACACTCGGCACATAAGCAGTACGAGAACAGCTAGTAAGCAGACTGAGAGTCGATAAGAGTATAAATAAGAGTTGTCTCATGATAATGGAAGTTATGATGATAGTATGTTCTGATACTAATATAGGTATAAGATTGGATAATAGGGACTTAATAAGTGGATTTTATATTGCTGTTTTGTAGTAAGGGTTTATGGATGTTTTCTACTATTAAATTCTATATTGATATGAAATGGAGAACTTTGATACTTATTCCTTATACTAACAGTTACAAAGAAGAGTTAGCAGTAAGCCGGAATATTTCTGGCTAAGGTATACAAGTATAGTAGAAGTAAGATCCATTTAAGTTTCGTATAATTGACTACTTAACTAAACAAAACCCATGATGAGTTTAAATATTAGAATCATAGTTATAATGTTATCGATGTCTATGATAATCTTGATTATGGTAAGTTGTGAGTCAAGTAGTAAGAAGGGATTAGCAGTGACGTCCGTAGATGTAGGTATCGATGATACTGCAGCAAGAGCTAAGCTGATGAGTCTATTATCATCATTAGAGGAGAGAGACATAGAAAGCTTTAGAACGAATATGGCATCTGCTGATGAGATGGATCTTATACTTACTAATGGTGATATCATAACTTCTGTCGACTCTTTTGTAGAGCTCCATCGTGGTTGGTTTCAAGATACAACTTGGTCTATTAGACACGAACTTGTGGATTTTAAATTTTATGGGAATTTTGCGACATCTACCGTCAAGGCTTACTACAATGAGCCGGATCGTAATGGTAGGCCATACTTTCACAACATGCTTGTGTCATATGTCCTACGCCAAGCAGACGATGGTGATTGGATGATTATCAAGGATCAAGCTACAACATTTGATAAGTCTTTAAGTGAGTAAATTTTATAATGGATATTAATAACAGTTGGCCTTTGATCCGTAAGCATTTCAATAGATGCTTCAGCACTAACTTTCATGTGTCTATAGCCTCAGTAGATGCTGATGATAAGCCGAATGTCACTCCTATAGGAACGCTCTTTCTTAATAGTAATCAGACGGGTTTTTACTTTGAGAAGTATCCTAAGAAATTGAGAAAGAATGCTGATATTAATTCCAATGTATGTGTACTGGCAGTCAATAGTGGAATCTGGTTTTGGCTCAAGTCTCTTGTGAGAGGACAGTTCTCCAGCTATCCGGCTATCCAACTGTATGGCCGCTTAGGTGAGCGAAGAATAGCAACTGATATAGAGGTAAGTCGCCTACAGAAAAGAATGAGTGCCACTAAGATAACAAGAGGTCATCAATATCTATGGGGTGATATGACCTATGTGAGGGATATAATATTTACAAAAGCAGAGAGTATTCAGTTAGCTAAAATGACTAATCATTTGACTTAGAGTATTTATTACTCTCTATGGATATTACTTGATCTGTAATTGTAATTATACTCTCAATATTAATTTGAATATATAAATACCAATCGGTATCTTTGATCATGCGTAATCCTGAATTAACAAGGCAGACCATCCTTCAGACATCGAGTATACTATTCAATACTCAAGGATATAAGGCGACATCGTTAAGTGATATATGCAAGGCATCTAAGCTGACTAAAGGCGCCATCTACAAGAATTTTAGAGATAAAGCAGAGCTGGAGAAAGAGGCACTTTTATTTATGTGTAAGAAGTTATTATCTGATATTACGATCGGCATATCCGTCGCAGATACAGCTCAGAAGAAACTGCTCGCCATACTTAAGTACTTTGAGGGATATCATGCTAATCCTCCATTTGAAGGTGGATGCCCTATTATGAATGCTTCTGTAGAGTTCGATGATAATAATCCTGAGCTCAAGATAGTCGTGCAGAATGTGATGGAGATGATGCATCAGAACCTTTGTCTTGTCATTAAGAATGGGATAGTCCATGGTCAGATAAGAAAGGACGCTGACGTTAATGGTCTTGCATCCATCATCATATCCTCATTAGAGGGAGCAGTGATGATGATTAAGATGATGGGATCTAATAAGCATATGATAGCAACAAGTAAATACTTAAAGGCTGAGATTACAAGAATTTCGATCTAATATTTTTTTAATTAAATGGATACCGATTGGTATCTTAAATTTGCTTTAGAATGAAAATAGTACTTAGAATTATAGGATGGTATTTTAATACTTTATCGCGGATCTTCCCACGATGGTCAGCTAAGCAATCATTTTATTTGTTTGCATATCCAATGAAAGCAAAGCTAACTGATGACCAACAAAACTTTCTTAATTCAGCCGTTAGATTCAAGCTTAGAATAGAAGGCGATAATGTTCAGTATTATAAATGGGGTAGTGGTCCTGCGAAAATTTTATTCGTACATGGGTGGCAAAGTAATAGTTACAGATGGAAGCCATACGTGGACGCCATTGATCTATCTAAATATACGGTATATGCATTTGATGCACCCGGCCATGGAAATTCTGAAAGCAAATTCTGCAATATTCCTCTGTACGAAAAATCAATTTCTGCATTAATTGACTATGCTGGTGACTTAGATCACTTCGTGGGGCATTCTATAGGGAGTTTTGCATTGGCCAGTTATATGTTTCATCATAAGTATCGAGTCCAGAGTTATGTGTCCTTAGCGTCACCATTTGATGCTAATGAATTCTTAGCTAATTATAAAGAGCGAATAGCACTTTCAGAAAGATCTCAGAAGTATCTTGCCGAATACTTTGAGAGTTATACCTCTCATCCAATTAGCCACTACAGTCTCTCAGTATTTGCTGTGGGGATAATGGCAGAACGAACATTGGTTATGCACGATCGGGAAGATGATGTAACACCTTATCAGAATGCTATTAAGATCAAAAACTTAATAATAGGAACTAATAGGGATGTGGATATGACAATTACTGAGGGACTCAAGCACGGACTTAAAAGTGATGATGTTGTCAGAAGGGTGATCAGATTCTTAGATCATAAGGAGGCATATATATCTTGTAACTGATTTCTTAACTTTAGCTTAGATATATCATAAAATAGATTTCTTTAATTTTTCAACTATGGACTTATTTAATACTGATCCTGTATCGAATATACTGCCCATCGATGGCGATGTCTATTACTATGGTAGAATTCTTAGCATAGAAAAATCACAATATTATTATAATCAGTTGTTACACCATATCCAGTGGGAAAATGATAGAGCTAATATCTTTGGAAAACTTATCAT
>CALLAG010000111.1 GCA_938002705.1 uncultured Saprospiraceae bacterium
AAGATCGCTCATATAATTTATTTCAGATTAAGACAGAAAACCTACCTACTGGCAGGCAGGCGTAGACATAGCCTTAGCTATGGCGAGGCTTTCTAACGCAGATATGGAATAAATTATAATGCGAATTACCGCAATTTTATAGGTTAATTTGTATTACTGCCTCTTGAGTTGAAAGTAGAATAGACTGGACATAGACAAGGCGAGTAGAGGGATTATAGCCTTCGCTAAATGACTGATGAACAACGCTGTATATGTTCAATATATTCGCTTAAGAAAATTTCAATTATCTGTTCAGCCAAGAATGCAGTAGATAGAGGTACCCTGTAGTTGTAACTAAGGACGCTCAATTAACTGAAGGACTAATGTAAAAATGAGTAGGTAGTACTAAATTTTATAGTAATTTTACATATTATAAATATTTATAATATTTAGTGAATTGGACTCTGCTTATTGCGGAGGGCATTTAGAAAATCACGGAATAGAAACTACTATAATGAATAAGATTACTCTGGTTCTAATACTATTATTGATTGCACTGATTGTAGGATTTGCAACTGATTCTGATAAGTCAGATAGAAGGTTCTATGAGGAATCATTTTCTTTAACTATCAAAAATCTCTCTGATACAGATTATCCTGATAATCCAGATATAGGATTTAGATCTAAGGATTATCAGACTGAGCTATTTGTTGGGGGACAATTAGATCTGGTATCGCAACCATTCATATGGGACTTTGTATTTGTCACTAATGAATCTGATACTGTAAGTCTAAGTCATATAGATATCTCCGAACTCATACCTACTATCCCAGAATATATTAAGTCTGATGAAGACCTAAGCTATATCTCTTGTATCAATCAAGAGTGGAATAGAAATCAAGTTAAGTTTATCCAAGGCGAGTTCTATACGACCATACCAGGTAATGTTCGATTAGATCTCGCTAGAAACTGTCTCAATGCGTACTTGTGGGAAGTGATATTGTATATAGAAGAAGATGGAAAGACTTTACCATATGCTCATGGGTGGTTTGATTTTCCTCATGAGATGTATGGACAACTATTTGAAGAAAAAAATAATATTCCTTTCGTTAAGTACGAAGCACCCTTAGAAGAATGGATAGACGCCGAAAGAAAAAAAATAGACCTAAGCCTATTAAGGAATATACAAGATGATATCAATATAGAGTGGCAAGACGCCTCTGATGAAATGTATCCACTTAAGGCTGCTCGAAAAAAGAAGTTCAAGGAGATCATCACTCCTACTCATTTTTCTACTATGAGAGACCTGCAGACTGACGCTACTACATTAGCTACATTTTCACCTCCAGGATATTATAATAGAGAAGATCCAAGAAAAACAGAGCTGGGTCGAATACAAGAGTTGCATGATGTATCTCTGCATAGAATAAACTCTCATACCAGCCAACAGGAGTTGTATGAATTACAATTGACTTTTTCATACAAGGACAATGATGAAGAAACTATATTAATCATAGGAGGTATAGACCTCGACGAATTCCCAGTACTTAGAGAAACCGAAGTCAATCAAGGATGGAAAAATCCGATGGGTATAGGTAATCATTCATTCTACGAATCCTATGAAAAAAACTTAGCTAACCAATCTGCAAAATCACCATACTATGCATTATTATTAAATGATGATCATGAATGGCTCGATAGTCATCATGTAGGTATTGATGGTCCGATATTCCACTTCTCTGATGATGAGAGAACTGAGCTGCACCTATGGTTGCTTTCGTTTGAGCGACATGCTATCGTGGGTCATTATAAGATGCAAATCCAATAAGGTAGGAAGCTCCCTTTTATTTCGATTAAAGTCGTATTTTAATTTTTTGAGAACATACATTATTAAAAAAAAACACACATCTTAATGCCACTAATACTCCCATATAAAGGAAAGACACCTCAGATAGATGGCTCTGCTTGGGTAGCTGATAATGCAACCATAACAGGTGACGTTACGATAGGTAAGAACTCAAGTGTATGGTTCCAGGTAGTGATACGTGGTGATGTCAATAAGATCACCATAGGTGACAATTGTAATATCCAAGATCTCACGATGGTCCACGGTACTTATGATCGTGGTGATACGGTATTGGGTAATAATGTAAGTGTTGGTCATGGCGCTATCCTTCATGGTTGTCAGATAGAGGATAATGTATTAGTCGGTATGGGAGCGACTATATTAGATGATGTCATTATCCCAAGTAATACTGTGATAGCAGCAAGTTCTCTCATCACGTCAGGCATGAAATTAGAATCAGGCTACATATATGCAGGAATCCCAGCTAAGAAATTAAAACTACTCGATGCAGCGACTGCCGAGCGATATATCAAAGGTACAGCAGAGCACTACGTCGAGTATGCTAAGGGATATCGGACGGTGTAGTTAGAATTCGATCCATCGGTGTATCGGAATTGATAATTAGGATAAATTGATGCAAAGGTGTCACTACTTTTAATCTAATAACCCATTTGAATTTTCCTTAAAATGAAAAAGTTTTTATAGTCATTGGCCAAGTTTTATATTCCCTAAAAACCTAAAAACCTAAAAACCCTAAAACCTTTACACCCTTAAGCCCTTAAGCCCTTAAGCCCTTATTCCCTTACACCCTTACTCCTTTATTCCTTTACACCCTTACACCCTTACACCCTTACTCCTTTAAACCCTTACACCCTTACACCTTTAAACCCTTACACCTTTACACCCTTAAAAAACCCTAACCCCCCTTTTTCAACAACACCCGATGTAACTCGTCCTTGAGCAACTTATCGAATATAAT
>CALLAG010000112.1 GCA_938002705.1 uncultured Saprospiraceae bacterium
GCTTTAGATGCTGGAACACATACTGTTGTCGTAACAGATTCTAAAAATTGTACAACTTCTTGTAGTATTACTATTAACGAGCCTTCTGCAGAATTGACTTGTTCTGCCATAGAAATTAATCCTGTCGTATGTAAAGGAGAATCTAATGGAGAAGCCACCGTTACGCCTGCTGGAGGTAATGGCGGTTATACATACCTATGGGACAATGGTGAAACGACAGCTACAGCAACTACACTCGATGCTGGAATACATACAGTTGCCGTAACAGATTCTAAGGATTGTACAACTTCTTGCACCATCACTATCAACGAACCTTCTGAAATATTGACCTGTACAGCTACAGAAATTAATCCTGTAATCTGCAAAGGAGAAGTTAATGGCGAAGCCACTGTAATACCTACTGGAGGTAATGGCGGTTATGTATACTTATGGGACAATGGAGAAACAACTGCGACCGCTACTGCACTTGATGCCGGGGCACATACAGTTGTAGTAACTGATTCTAAAAATTGTACAACTTCTTGTAGTGTTACTATCAATGAACCTTCTGAAATATTGACTTGCTCAGCCACAGAAACTAATCCAGTAGTCTGTAATGGAGAATCAAACGGTGAAGCTACGGTAACACCTACAGGTGGAAATGGTGGATACACCTACCTATGGGACAATGGAGAGACTACGGCAACTGCAACTACCCTTAATGCAGGTAATCATACCGTTACTGTGAGAGATTCTAAAAATTGTACAACAACTTGCTCAGTGATTATAACTGAACCGTCTGCACCAATTTCTTGTACAGTTGTAAGGGACAAGTATATTGATTGCGATTGTGGAGATAATGGACACGCAACTGTGACAGCGATTGGAGGCAACGGAAACTATAATTATTTATGGAGTAATGGGGAAACTACACAACAGGCTGTTAGCTTGGGCGAGGGATCACATTCAGTATTAGTAACTGATTCAAAAGGCTGTCAGACATTATGTACTATAAATATGGAAATAGATCCTGGATGTTGCTTTGATATTAGGAGTAATGGTTTCCTAAGGAATACTGCCAATGGAAATTGATCATTAGATAATATTCTGGAAATATATAAACGCAACAAAAAATAATCTGCATGATATCAGACAAATACTGTGATACTGAGCTAAAACACAAAAGAATTAAGCATATCAGCTTGCTTCATAGGGGTTATTAGCTAAATATTTGTCTATTAAATGGATAGTCCTGTACTGTCCATATCCTACCTAACACCACCCTTCTAGTTATCCGGGTCAAACTGGCTAATGCCTTTCAAAAGAAATTTATTCTATTTGAGATATAATTTATTACAATCTATACCCCAAAACACTAATTGCTATAACGACTAATAATCAAATAGATAATTAGAAAATGAGAATGAAGAACCTGAATTACAGGAACAATGTATCAGTTAAATCTGACATCTATCGTAGTACGGTAGGTGATATACTTATGTCCATGTATGACTTGATTACTGCGTATAATTTTATTCCTGTGAGCCGACTTAAATATTCAAGAAATGTATTGTAAAATGAACCATATCAACTTCACTTCAAAATGTTTTTTGAGTGCTATAATTATGCTATTCGCTTTCCAAAGCGTCAGAGCTCAGTCGAATACTTTTGGTAATGTCTTTATACATTCAGAAGGTAATATGACAGAATTTTCTATCAATGAATTCAATATAAGAAATAGAAAATCACAACCAGGAATTATGGGAGGCGAGCGTATTCCTACTAAGGGATACTATAACTATGCCGCCGGTTCTGGATGGAGAAATGCTGATGATTATAAGTTTGTAGATGGATACGTAAGATATTTTGGTAATGCTCCCTTCCTATTTCCTATCGGTGATAATGACAAGTTTAGACCAGCAGCGATATCAGGTGGAGCATATGTAGAAGCGGCTTATTATGGTGTAGACCCTACACTCGCTATAACTTCCGATCTTAGAGGTGGCAACTTTCCGATACTACCATCTACAGGTCCATTTGCATCAGCACAAAAACAAGATATAATAACAAGAGTAAGTGAGTGGGAATATTGGGATATCAATGGAACCGATCCTACTATTATAACATTGACATGGGATCCTGACAGTAATGTAGATCAGATAACGAATAACGATCTCGAGAGACTCACAATAGTAGGATGGAATGGATCAGAATGGGAAGCGATTCCATCAGAGATAGATTTTAGAATGGTCAATACAGGTGATTACGAAGCTAACTTTAATGGCTCAACACCATCTATTACTACAGGTTCTATATCAACTAAGTCATCACTTATTCCGAGTGAATTTGAAGTATATACACTTGCAGCTTCATGTATTAACATGGAGTTATTAGCTGATAGATCACTACTTGTATGCTTAGGAGAAGATGCAACACTTACTGCTAACAGTACATTCGAAGAAGCAACATTAACATGGAATACTCAGCAAACTGGTAACAGCATCGTCGTACAGCCTGAAGAAAATACAGTCTATACCGTAACTGCTACATTAGGTGGCTGTGAGGTATCCAAAGATATAGATGTCGTTGTCAAAGAAGTATTCGTCGACATAGGTCAAGACACATTTGTGTGTAGAGGTCAGGAGCTAACCCTTGTACCACTCGGAACTGAAAATGCATTATATCAGTGGGACGACGGTAATACTGTGAGATTCGGAGATCAAATCTCTATTAATCTTAATACGCCTAGAGACATATACCTTACTGTAACTGACTCAGATGGCTGTAGTGCTACAGATGAGATAAGTATAGAAGTAAGAGATGCACCTGATGTAGATACCGGAAGAGATAGAAGAGCTTGCCTAGGAGATACCGTCTTCTTACAAGCTACAGGATCTCTCACCGATTTCGGCTACCAATGGTCTACTGGAGACACCATGGATTTTATATGGGTAAGTCCCACAGAAACAACGATATATGAAGTATCACTAACTGAGAATGGATGTACGGATGTAAGTTTTGCAACTGTAGAAATATTTCCAGAAGCATTTGTAGAGATAACTACTGACTCTATCATATGTGGATCCAGTGAGATACTAATAGAAACTGAAGGTACAGAAGGTAGATATAACTGGAATACTGGCGATATGGGAGAATCCATAACAGTAACTCCCGATGATGGAGATACTTATAAAGTCACCATCACCTCGGATGGTAACTGTAGATGGGAAGACGAAATAACTTTCAACGTATACTCTGGTGCAGACTTAGGTGACGATATAGATATATGCGAAGGCCAAGAAGTCAACATACAATTAAATGGATTATATGAAACAATAGAATGGTCCGATGGATCTACTAATGAGAGTATGAATGTCCAACCCACACAAACAACAACATACTCGGTGACAACAACGTACCAAGGATGTAGCGGAACCGATGAGATAACAGTTAATGTGACTGATGACTTAGAGGTAGATCTTGGCGATGACATAACTGTATGTAAAGGAGAAGTCGTGACACTTAGTAGCCAAGTAGCGGGACAATATTACTGGAGTAATGGTATGAATACACCGAGTATTACAGTATTACCATTCATAACTACGACATATTCTGTCACTGTATATTCTGGTAACTGTGAGGCTACAGATGAGATTACTGTCAATGTGGATGACAATGCAGCGTATGTAGAGATCACATCAGATCCGTTAATCTGTCCAGGAGCGATCACAACACTTACTACAGATGGACCTGATGGAATATATGAATGGAGTAATGGAAATTTCGGTAAGACGCTTAACGTAAGTGGTATACCTGGAGATACCTACTCTGTCACAATAACTGCAGCTAATGGATGTACTGATACCGATGAGATAACGCTTCTGTCGTTTACAGATGAAGCCGTTGACTTAGGAGTAGACAAGGATATATGTATAGGAGAATCATTATCTCTAGAAGCACCTGGTGACTGGGACAATATCCTATGGAGCAATGGCGGTACTGATAACTTTATCAATATCTCTCCATTAGCTACAGAAACATATAGTGTGACTGTCACTAAAAACAACTGCTCATCTACTGATGAGATAACAATTAATGTAGGCAACTCTATCGATCTAAATTTAGGTGCAGATATGACGATATGTTCTGGAGAGACGATTACTTTAGGTGATGGATCAGTCTCTGGATCATTCAGTTGGAATACTGGTCAGACAAGTTCTACGATAGATGTAAGTCCATCGAGTACTACAACCTATTCTGCTTCTGTAGTATCAGGTAACTGTAGCTCAGATGATGAAATAACAATTACTGTAGAAGAAATAAATGTAGAAATATCTGCTAATGATATATTCTGCCCTGGAGAAGAAGTTACATTATCTGCTACAGGAACTGGAGGAGAATATAGATGGAGTACTGGTGTAACCAATCCTCAGATAACAATTACACCTGTCGCAGATGTGGTCTATTCTGTCACATTAACTTCAGCGTCAGGCTGTGAGGCTATAGACGAGTTTGTATTCCAAGCATTTGACGAAAGTCAAGTAAGCTTAGGAGAAGATATCGAAATATGTACTGGAGAGACAGTTAACTTAGAGTTATCTGGATTGTATGATTCGGCAGTCTGGGATGACGGTACGACTGGTGGATCTAATAGTGTCTCCCCTACTTCTACTACGAGCTATACTGTAACAGCTCAGTTGGGATCTTGTGAGTTAGTAGATGAAGTGACTGTCAATGTCGTTACACAATTAGATCTTGACTTAGGTAGCGACATAGTTATATGTAGCGGACAAGAAGTAGAACTAAGCAGTAATGTAGGCGGAAGTTATATATGGAGTAATGGATTTACTGGTGATGTACTTACCGTATCTCCTACACAGACAACTCTATACTCCGCTACCGTAACTTCAGGAACATGTACCGCTACAGATAACATAACTGTAATAGTCGAAGACTTAGCCAATATTACAATATCTGGCAACACAACAATATGTAGCGGAGAAGAAGTCACACTACAAGCTGTAGGTTCTCAAGGAGAATATCTATGGAATACCGGAGAGACGACTAAAAGCATAACATTAAGACCACTATCTGGAGAGTCTTATTCCGTTACTGTAACT
This sequence comes from uncultured Saprospiraceae bacterium, assembly GCA_938002705.1. Classification (GTDB taxonomy): domain Bacteria; phylum Bacteroidota; class Bacteroidia; order Chitinophagales; family Saprospiraceae; genus RFSX01. The sequence goes on from CALLAG010000112.1 coordinate 5,100, forward strand.
ACAGCCACAGGATGTACTGCATCAGATGAGATCACATTTGAATCATTCGATGATGGTAGTGTTAACTTAGGACCTGACATAGATATATGTACAGGAGGAGAAGCAACCTTATCATTAAACGGAAATTTTGATAGAATAGAATGGAGCAATGGCTCTACAGCACAATCTATTACAGTCAGCCCAGATATGACTACAAGTTACAGTGTCATCGCTTATCAAGGCAACTGTCAGACAAGTGATGTTATTACAGTCAATGTATCAGCAGTATTAGATCTGGACTTAGGTAACGATATTACAATATGCGGCGGACAAGAGGTAACTCTATCCGCATCTATATCTGGAGACTATCAATGGGACAATGGAGCCACGACTTCAAGTCTCAATGTATCCCCTACTCAGACAACAAGCTACACTGCTACTGTGACTTCTGGATCATGTACGTCTACAGATGAGATTACTGTTATCGTAGAGAATATGGCATTCGTAGAAATTGTGTCTGATACCGTATTCTGTCCAGGAGAGACGATTACTCTCGTAGCTGATGGCTCACCAGGAGAATACACATGGAATACAGGAGCAACTGGAAAGTCAATAACATTTACACCAACAGATAATACACTCTATACTGTAACAGTCACTACTGACAATGGATGTCAGTTCAGCGATCAAGTAATGGCAAGATCATTCGAGGCAAATTATATAGACTTAGGAGAAGATATCACAAGCTGTATAGGAGAGACTACAACTATAGAATTAGAAGGTACATTCGATAATGTACTATGGAGTACTGGAGATAATACATCATCTATTACTGTCACTCCTTCCTCTACTGAGACATATACTGTATCAGCATCCTACAACGGATGTAGTGCAGAAGATGAGATCACAGTTAATATCGTTTCTGACTTGGATCTTGATCTTGGACCAGATAGAGAAGTCTGTGCTGGACAAAGAATAGAACTAAGATCTAATATATCAGGTCAATACATATGGAGTACAGGAGAGACTAATAAGAATATATTTGTCAGTCCAAGTGCTACTGAGACATACTCAGTGACTATAACATCAGGTACTTGTACTGCTGAGGATGAGATCACCTTAACAGTAGTAGATTCTGAAGTAAGCATAATAGGAGAAAATGTATTGTGTGAGGGTGGCAGCGTAAGCTTAAGTGCTGATGGCCCTACTGATGCAGAATACAACTGGAGTAACGGTGATAGCGGACAGAACATATCTCTTACAGCCATACCTAATGTAAGCTACAGAGTCACAATGACGACGCCATCTGGCTGTCAAGATACTGATGAGATCGTATTTACATTATATGATGACACAGACATACAATTAGGTAACGATATAAGTATATGTGCAGGAGAGACGGTACCACTTTCTGTAACAGGATTATATGATAACATAGAGTGGAATACAGGTGACAATTCTGACATTATATCTGTATCACCTACTCAGACTACTACGTATAGTGTGGTAGCCGTATACGGTAACTGCTCGACTTCAGAAGAAGTTACAGTCAATGTTATAGATGACTTAGTCGTATACTTAGGAAGTGACATAGTAACGTGTGCAGGCAATGAGGTTACTCTACAAGATATATCAGTCTTCGGATCATTTCTATGGAGTACGGGAGCTACAACTTCTTCTATAGTTGTTAATCCTACAGTAACGACTGATTATAATGTGACAGTAACTTCAGGATCATGTACTGATACTGACGTGGTTACTGTCATAGTACAAGATGACTGTATGGTTGACCTTAGTATAGAAAAAACGGTAGACAACTTCTCACCTACTGTAGGAGATATCATAGAATTCCAAGTAGCTGTAACTAATCAAAGTAATACCGTAGATGCGACTAACATTGTTGTAGATGAGGATATAAGATCAGGTTACAGATTCATCTCATACGAATCTACAGCTGGCCTCTATAATGTCAATACTTCTGAGTGGTACTTAGATGAAATAAAAAGTAACTCTACAGAGATACTCACTATAACCGTAGAAGTATTATCGACTGGTGATTATAGCAATAGTGCAACAATAATAAAAGTAGATCAAGATGATCCTGATTCTGATCCAGATGTATTAGCAGTAAGTGAGGATGATACTGTTACTATTGAAGTAGATGTAGATGGTGGCAATAACTCACTTGATAATTCAAGTCAGTTAGGTGACCTATTATGGGTAGACACCAATGGTAATGGAGTACAGGAATTAGGTGAGAATGGTATGGCCAAAGTTACCGTCAATCTCTATTCTGCAAGTAATATTAATACACCTATTAAGTCTATGGTTACAGATACTGAAGGTAAATATTTATTTAGTGAGTTAAGCTCTGGTGATTATTTTGTAGAATTCATGGTACCTCAAGGAATGGTATTTTCTAAGTTCCAAGAATCAGGTGGAGGTGTTAATTCTATTGCCGATATTGATAATGATGTAGACAATGTATTCAGATATGGTACGACACGAGTTGTGACGCTTGGCAGAGATGAGAGCAATATGACAGTAGATGGAGGTATCTATTCGGGAGGTAGTATCGGTGACTGGGTATGGTTCGATGCCATAAGTGGTATCTCGGCTAGGCAGGATGATATGCTGGACAGTGGACATCCTAATATCACACTTCATCTGCTAAACACTGACAGAGATACACTTGCAACCACAGTAACTGATAGTAACGGTTTTTACTCATTTGATAATCTTGAAGCAGGTAAGTATATGGTTGCGATAGAAGTACCGAGTGACAGAAAACTTGTTCCTCCTAATCAATTTGGTGATGATATAGATAGTGACTTTGATGTTAATAGCGGATTATCAGTTCAAATAACTCTTGATGCAGGACAACACATCACTAATATAGATGCAGGTTTAGGATTTAAGACATTCTCGCTCACACTTAATGATTTCTGGGGAGAACGTATATACAAAGAAGAATTTAATAGATTATTCTGGTCTACTGAGGCAGAAGTTAATACATGGAGATTTATAGTAGAGAGAAGCTTAGATAGTCCTGATGACTTCAGACCTATAGGTGAAGAAGAGGCAGCAGGCACGAGCGAAGAAAAACTTTACTATTCCTATGATGATCTCGATAGTCAAGCTGCAGGATTATATTTCTACCGACTTGTGATGCAGGACATAGATGGTTCTCAGACATATAGTAAGATTATATCTATCAAGGTTGCTGAAGATGGAGAGGAGATTACTGTTATACCTTATAAGGTATATCCGATACCTACCTATGACATGATAACACTCGAGATTGAAAGTCCAGCTGACTATGAATTCCAGGGATTCTTAGTAGATAACTTAGGTCAGAATGTGAGAAAAATCACTAATTCTTCTATAGTGCAAGGAATCAATAATATCCAGATAGATGTCCAAGATTTAGCGCAGGGAGAATACTATCTCAATTTCTATATCGGAAAGAAACAATTCTTATCCAGAGTACTCAAGTTAGACTACTAATACAATTTTTGATAAGATAAAAGCTACGAGATATTACGCATTAAATATTATTAACCCAGGCCTTCACTTATAGTGAGGGCCTTTTTTTATCTATTGTAATTCGAGGTCGATATATCGGACCATTTCAGCTTTTAGCTTCTCAGGCATGAAGTGCTCTTTTGCATATTCGAGATTCCTCTCCCCCACTCTTTGCCAGTGTGCTTCACCTTGCTCTACAAAGGCGATAAGCTTCTCGGATAACTGCTTAGCTTCACCATGCTCTACCTCTATATTACCATCTATACGCTTAGTGATATCTGTTACGTGACTATTATTAGGACCGATATATACGATCGGCTTACCTATGAATATTGCGCCATACACCTTATTAGGATGTGTATAACCGACTTGTCCCTCACCGAGTATGACTAATTGGAGATCTGCCGATCCTAACGATAAGTGGATTATTTCTCTAGGCTGGAATGGCAGCTGCTTTATATTATCTAAGCTATGCTTATTCTTAAAGTCTGTTACATCTTTGACACGTACTCCTCCTCCTATAAATACGAATAGGAAATCGGGATTATCTTTCAGTAACAATGCCGCTTGTAATATTGTATCTACTGGGTGCATGACAGCATGATTGCCAGAATACATGACCACTATCTTATCTCCGAAGCCATGCTCTATTCTGAATGGATTCTCCATTCTAGCACCAGAATATATTTCTGACATAGCTGGCCAGACAGGTACTACTTTGATCTTATCAGCCTCGATACTATGATCTATGAGGTGATCTTTCATAAATCTGTCTAATGCAAAGATGATATCAGAATTATGACCTATATAATTAGCAGTAGCTTGCATCATCCTTGCTACTATGCTCTTCTCCTTAAATAATCCTGAACCGATAGATATACCTGGCTGCACATCCATCATCCAAAAAGCAAATTTTGCTTTTTTTATCTTAGCACCTAATGCACCTATTGCTGATATAAATGGTGGCAGTGTCATCCCTATTATCATATCATATTTTCCTTTTTTACTAAAAAGGATCTTGAATAATAATAGAACATTAAAGGATAGAAAATTAATAATCCTTCCGAGATAAGACTTCTTAGAGAACTTAGTCGGGCGTATTCTATATACGTTGATATTCTTATAGACAAGAAATTTTTCTTCTAACTCTATATTTTTCTCATAGGTATATCTACTCGTATACACATCAAGTTCATAGCCACGTTCTGCTAGCGCTATCGCAAGATCCTCAGCATGCTGTGATACAGAAACAGTGTCTGGATAGAATGCTTGAGTAAGGAGTAATATTCTCATTAAGCTAAGACATTCTCCTATTAAGCATTAACCAATGTATGGACTTGCTCATTAACCCATTTATAGGTTTTGTTCATACCATCTATAAGTGGTTGTGATGGCTTCCAGTTAAGTTTAGAGTATATTAATTCGTTATCTGAGTTTCTTCCTCTTACACCTTCAGGTCCTGGGATATTATTGATAGATAGATTTTTACCTGATATTTTTATAACCATCTCAGCAAAGTCATTGATAGCTATCATTTCTTCCGATCCTATATTGACAGGACCTTGGAAGTCAGACTTCATAAGGTTTCTTATCCCATCTAAGCATTCATCTATGTATAGGAATGATCTGGTTTGCTTGCCATCTCCCCATACCTCTATACTCGTACCGTCAGTCGCTTCAGCTACTTTTCTACAGAATGCTGCAGGGGCTTTTTCTTTTCCTCCTGTCCAAGTCCCTTGTGGTCCAAAAATATTGTGGAATCTCGCTATTCTTACTGGGATACCATGATTTCTGCTGTATGATAGATATAGTCTCTCACTAAAAAGCTTCTCCCATCCATACTCACTATCTGGAGCTGCCGGATATGCAGAACCTTCGGCACACTTAGGATTATCAGGGTCCAGCTGATTATATTCTGGATACATACATGCTGAAGAAGAGTAGAATATTTTTTCTACATTTTCATTCTTACTCGCGTGCAGTACATTAAGATTACACATAGCAGAGTTATGCATCACATCGGCATCGTTATCACCAGTGAAGATATATCCAGCCCCACCCATATCAGCAGCTAATTGGTACACCTCATTCATATCCTTACAGACTTGGCCCGCGATTATAGGATCTCTAAGGTCACCTAATATGAATTCGTCAGCATTCATATTACCATATTCATTATTCTTAAGATCTACACCTCTTACCCAATAGCCTTCTGACTTTAATCTATTAACAAGGTGTCCTCCTATAAATCCACCTGCTCCGCATACGAGTGCCTTTTTCATATTGTTTTATTATTCAAATTTTTATAATCGATAAACGCCTATCGTTATGATATGACGAACTTAAAGCATAAAACTAATTATAAATTTTCTTAATATGTAAATTAGAAAGGTTAATCTTTGATAATTTCGTAATATGTAATCATCTACATATCAAGCACTAAAGTCCTAATTATAGCACTTTTGTACTTTTCTTATATATCTGCACGTTGATATTATTACTATCTATCTGGCTAAATGAAGCTAAACCTATCCATATATAATCCTTATCAATAATCTAATATCTAAATCACTAAATATATGGACTGTTAAACTTCTATCAATTATAAATCAATGTATTACATATTACATACTTTTATAATATATTTGCAAGTTCATAAATCCTATTTCCGATGAAGGCCTTTTATACCTTAATTTTTCTATTGTTTATACCAGCTTTCTATAGCATGGCTATAGCTCAGTCAGCTGATATAGAACTACAAAACATAGAGGTCGACATCTCACACGACCGAGATATTATCGCAATACATACTATCCAGAAAGGTCAGACACTCTACAGCATAGCTAAATTCTATAAGATACCTCTTCAGAACTTGATGGATATTAATAATATTAAGCCTGGTCAAGTTGTCTCTTTAGATTCAGAAATTAAAGTACCGATCAATAATGAGTTCATAGACAAATCAGGGACTAAAGCGGACCCTAGTTGGATTCCAGTAACATATACCATTAAGAAGAAAGAGACACTTTATACAATAGGTAAGAAATACTTTTCTCAAGAAATAGAAGATCTTAATAAGCGTAATGACATTAACTCATTCATCATACACGAAAACGAACGACTAATCGTAGGATGGTGGTCTCCATCTGAGGCTGCTACTCATGAAGAGTTAACATACAGCGATACAGATGTAAAGCTCGAACAAACGGCCATTTACAATAAAGAAATTAATACTACTGACTCAAGTAGAGTCACATCTATACAGGAAAAAGCGATACAAATAGCTGAATCCATTAAGAAAAATGACAAGCCTACAAGGGCAAAGCTACAACCATTAGATCCTATAGATAATAATAGGTATACTCGATTATCTAAGATCTACAATCCTGATAGTGATAGGTATATCACCATAGACTCGAGCTATATAGCTCACGGAGCCTCTGACACTTTAATGATGATAGAAGATCCGAGAGTAAGAATCAATAAAAAAGGTATCTGCCTATGGATGAAAAATGATCCTGAGACGACACAGTTATTGGCTTTTCATAAGACTGCCAAAGTAGGCTCTAATATCAGCATCCTATACCCTCTCACCAATAGGACAGTAGAAGTAACTGTAATCGATAACATCAAGCCTAATCTGTATCCTGACGATGTAGAGATCATTGTCACTAAGGCCGTAGCATTAGAGTTAGGTGCCCGAGATTCCAGAATTCAGATTAATATGGACTACTATCAATAGTATTATTACCTTTGCCGCCATTAAATACAACAAGGCAAAAGGAAGATAATGATATACGATAATATACTACAAACAATAGGCAACACACCTCTAATCAAGATTAACAAAGTAGCTGCGGATATTCCAGGTACTGTATTAGGAAAAATAGAAGCATTCAACCCAGGTCATTCCATCAAGGATAGAATGGCCCTCAAAATGGTAGAAGATGCCGAGAAAGACGGTAGCCTTAAGCCTGGCGGAACCATCATAGAATGTACTTCTGGTAATACTGGTATGGGTATAGCACTCGCTGCCGCTATCAAAGGCTACAAATGTATATTCACCACTTCTGATAAGCAGTCCAAAGAAAAAGCAGACATCTTAAGAGCAGTAGGAGCAGAAGTCATCATCTGTCCTAATAATGTAGCTGCTGATGATCCCAAGTCATATTATAGTGTAGCAGAAAAACTACACAATGAGACACCTAACTCTATCTGGTGTAACCAATATGACAACCTCTCTAACAGAGAAGCTCACTACCTATCCACAGGTCCTGAGATATGGAAGCAGACAGAAGGTAAGATAACTCACCTCGTCGTAGGCGTGGGTACAGGTGGTACTATATCGGGTACAGGGAAGTATCTCAAAGAGCAGAATCCCAACATCAAAATATGGGGTATCGATGCTTACGGATCAGCACTAAAGAAATATCACCTTACTGGAGAATTTGACGAAAATGAAATATATCCTTACAGTACAGAAGGTGTAGGAGAAGATATTATCCCAGCTAATATTGACTTCGGAATTATCGATCATTTCGAGAAGGTAACTGACAAAGACGGTGCAGTCATGGCACGTAGAATGGCAAGAGAAGAAGGCCTATTCTTAGGATATAGCTGTGGATCAGCTATGGCCGGTGCTATACAGATGAAGGATCAAATAAAAGAAGATGATCTCGTCGTCGTTATCTTCCACGATCATGGAAGTCGTTACGTAGGTAAGATCTATAATGATGATTGGATGAAGGAAAAAGGATTCATGTAGAACAGTCATCTACTCAGAACCTTATTAATTAACTCCAGACTTTATAATCATGAAAATCACCATTACTACACTGCAAGGTCTGGAGAATGTGCTTGCTCAAGAACTCAAAGATCTAAACCTCACTGAAATAAAAATAGGTAATAGAGCTGTAGAATGTGAGGGCAGCTGGGCACAAGTATATAAATGCAACTATCTCCTCAGGACGGCTATACGTGTGCTTATACCCATCAGAGAGTATACTATTCTGGATGAGAAAGAGCTATACGATGCTATAGCCTCTATCAACTGGGATCCATATATCAAGAAGAATGATACTATCGCTATCACTGCAGTAGTATTCAGCGAGTACTTTACTAATTCTCGCTACGTTACATACAAGGCCAAAGATGCTATCGTAGATCAGATAAGAGATAAGTATGGCAGTAGGCCCAATATAGATCTTAAGAATCCTGATACACTGGTGCATCTATTCATTAAGAATGATAAGCTTGTTGTCTCACTCGATAGCTCAGGACAATCACTCCACCTCAGAAATTATAAAGAACGCTTCTTCAAAGCACCACTGAATGAGGTGCTGGCAGCAGGGATGATACAACTATCAGGCTGGGATAAGAAGAAGACTTTCGTAGATCCGATGTGTGGCTCAGGAACTCTGGTCACAGAAGCACATATGGCAGCCTGTAATATACCAGCTGGATATTATATCGAGGAGTTTGGATTTGAAAGATGGCAAGAGTTCTATCCTGACGTATTCAAGATGGTCGTAGATAATGCTGAAGCTGAGATCCATGAACCTACTGCTATAATACATGGTAGCGACCTTAATGGATTTGCAGTAAGAGACGCTAAGAAAAACATGCAAAGACTCCCCTTCCGGGAAAAAGTAAAATTATACCAGAGAGACTTATTCAATCTACCATCTATGAGTAATTGTCATATAATGATGAATCCTCCTTATGACAGCAGAATAGAGATCCACAACATACATGACTTCTATAACTCTGTCGGTGATTGCCTTAAGAATTTTTGGCAGGGCTCGGACGCTTGGGTATTTACAAGTCGGAGTGATGCAATGAAAAGCTTCGGATTACGTTCTACTAAGAAATTCACCTTAGATAACGGAGGTACGGAATCTAAGATGTATAAATTTGAACTATACGCAGGAAGTAAGAAAGCTAAAAAACAACAATAATTAATCAATAAGAAGATATGTCTATCAAGCTCATCGTAATATCGCTCTTCTTATTTTCTTCGTCTCTCGTATCAGCTCAGCTTTCTGATTTCTCGCAACTAAGTACATCTCTCGATCGACTGACTAATATCAAGATAGACAGCTCCATTAAAATCAAGCCTCATAACTCCATCCTCACTAAGCCCAGTTACAACAGCTTCTATCAGAGCCACTTAGGCGCTATGTGTAAGCTTGAGAACTCTATTAATAAATCGACTGTGTTTCCTGTAAGCCTACGATTAGGTACTGTCCAATATGTAGATCGATTAGAAGGAAAGGTTGAGGAATATACGCCTATCAAGAAGTAGTAAGTACAACTTAGTTACATCAAGTGTGTCCCAAATATGTCACCCTTTCAGGGTTTAGTGTATATCTATTATGTATTCGATGGGTTGTCACCCACCTCTATTATTAGCTCACCCCTTTGGGGTTTTCATTCCATCCCTTAGAAAAGAAGAATGATTCTAACACTTTTGTGGCAATAGTCATATCCAAGACCATCATGCACATTCCCTTCCATCTCCGAGGGAAGGGACATGAATTCCTTAGAGCGGAGGAAAAGGGATGGGTTCGTCACGACATTAATATAACCATCTCCAACTCTTCCCCTTATGCCATCTAAGTGGCAAATAGCAACATTCAAGACCACCATGCACATTCCCTTCCATCCACGAGGGAAGGG
>CALLAG010000113.1 GCA_938002705.1 uncultured Saprospiraceae bacterium
ATATCCAAGAAATGCCAATATATCGTCAGCAGTTTTAGTTTGCGTTTCTTATCTGGATCGGAAAAATAGACTAATACACTCACTGGTTCTCTCATCTTTTTCACTGATGTGAATAAGAACATGCCTAAAAAGGGAATACCTACTATGACGTGAGCAAAGTGAACAAATGAAATAAGATATAGATAAGAAGCCATATTACCGTGATTGACGAATATGCCTTGATTATATAAGTTCTGCCATGCGATGATCTGACTGACTAAGAAAAGTATCGTCAATCCTAAGGTTACGGCAAGTGAGATCTGATACCGCCTTGTCTCATCGTCTTTGTAGCATTTCATCGCATAACCCAGTACGACGCTTGACAGCACAAGGATTCCCGTATTAACAATGAATAGGATAGGTACCTTAAGTGGCTCAAGGCCAAATTGTACTCTACTGTAGATGTATGCTCCGCTGAAGCTGAGAAATAATGCACTCACACCGAAGAGCAAAAGTGTCATCGCTATGTAGTGAGGATGTACGAGATAGTTACGATTGTCTACCATAATATTAAAAACAAGAAAAGCTTAAACAATGTTTAAGCTTTTCTAAATTTCGTGTTTGTGTCTATTCTTTATTAAGCAAAAACTTCTTTGACTCTATCAGCTGCTTCTTGTAGAAGCACTGCTGACTGTACAGCTAATCAACTGTTATCTATGAGTTCTTTAGCGATATCAGCATTGGTACCTTGTAGTCTTACAATGATAGGCACTTCGATATTCCCCATGTTTTTGTATGCATCTACGACACCTTGAGCGACTCTGTCACATCTTACGATACCTCCGAAGATATTGATTAATATAGCTTTGACATTCTTATCTTTTAGGATAATCTTGAATGCTTGCTCTACTCTCGCAGCATCAGCAGTACCACCTACATCGAGGAAGTTAGCTGGTGATCCGCCTGATAACTTGATGATATCCATCGTCGCCATAGCAAGGCCTGCACCGTTGACCATACAGCCTACGTTACCATCCAACTTGACATAATTTAATCCGAATTCTCCAGCTTCTACTTCGGCAGGATCTTCTTCTGTTACATCTCTTAGTGCTGCGATGTCTTTATGTCTGTATAATGCATTATCATCGATACTCATCTTAGTATCTACGGCTATGATTCTATCATCTCCAGTCTTGACTGTGGGATTGATCTCTATTAATGATGCATCAGATCCGACATACGACTTGTAGAGGTTTGTGATGAATTTAGTCATGTTCTTAAATGCCAGTCCCGATAGGCCTAAGTTAAAAGCTATTTTTCTAGCTTGGAATCCTTGCATGCCTAATTCTGCGTCTATCCACTCCTTGTGCACGAGATGTGGCGTTTCTTCAGCTACAGCTTCTATATCCATACCACCTTCGGTAGAGTAGATGATGACATTGCATTGCTTATCTCTATCCATAAGGATAGACACATATAATTCCTTACAAGCATCGAAGTCAGGAGCATAAGCATCTTCAGCAATTAGTATTTTAGATACTAACTTACCTTCGCCGTCCATACCGCCTGGCGTCTGTGGTGTCTTCAGCATCATACCTAAGATACTATCAGATACTTCTTTGAGTTCATCTAAGTTCTTTACTAATTTTACACCACCACCTTTACCACGTCCACCTGCATGTATTTGGGCTTTGACGATAGCTACTTTATTACCAGTTTCTTCAGAGATTTTATTGTAAGCAGCGATCGCTTGGTCTAATGTTTCAGCCATTATACCTTTCTGTATTGGCACGCCAAATCCTGCTATAATTTCCTTCGCTTGATACTCATGTAGATTCATATGATCTTATTATTTTGTTTTGTATGTTTTTATTCTATTTGATAAATACTTTATCAGTCATTCTACCATTAGCAGTCTGTACTTCTACCACATATAACCCACTTGTTATAGATGATGTTTTTAGTTTGATCTGATTTTCTCCTCTTTGGATAGTTTCGTTCTGTGTAAGAACTACCTTACCGTTAAGGTCTAATAAAGATACCTTAGAAGACATAGCCGCTTCAGCTGTCAAGAATATATTGATATCTAATCCAGTGGATACTGGGTTAGGGTATATACCGATATTAGTTACACCTTCTATATCCCTTAGACTGGTAGTTCCTGTTCCAGTTGTGAATAATCTAACCTCCTCTGTCTGGCATGATGTGCCGAATTTGCTGACTGAGGCTACTTGCCAGAAGTATGTTCCATTAGGATCAAGATCTTCTACAAAAAACTCAGAACCTGATACACGATATTCCAGTTCTTTATCGCCATCTATCTGTAGGATATAAGATTCTGCATTAGGGACGTCTTCCCAGTCAAAGAATACACCATTATAATTATCAGCTAATAGACCTGGTGATAATAATACAGCAGCTTCGGTTACAGGAGTGTATATATCTACAGAGCCACCTCTGAGGTAGTTTCTTCTATCTGAATCGAAAGATGTCAGCATCGCTACGGTCTGTTCTTCTGTAAATCTATAAGGGTTGCAGTTGTTAGAATATGACATAACATTGTCCATCATAGGTTCTACTTTGTCACCATTACTATCCCATACATCATAGATCATCGTACAACAGTTACATGAGAAACCGAATCCATAATCTGGTGGTGTGTCACATATCTCATCAGCTGCTTCCGTACAGTTAGAGCCATCCATTAATTCTATAAGTACTGATCCAGATTGTGATGATGCCACAGTCGTGATTGTTATCGTATCACCATGTACTGCTGGATCATAACCACCTTGCGTCACTGATGGATCACTTGCTATCTGATCCCACCCTCTGTGAGTATGACCGAGTGTGAAGAAGTGTCCTATCTCGTGTTCCAATGTATATCTGTCATCAGCTAAGGTCGTCTTGAGTATTACGACCACATCTAATCCTCTGGTATAATATCCACCTACACCTGTTCCAGCGTCTTCTACGATAAATACGTTGAGAGAGTTCGGACTTTTAACGTTGTCTATAGCTGCTCTTCCTTGCTGCCCTCCTGGAGCGTTATAGAGATTAGTATTGTCTACATAATTAATGTCTTCGAGGTAGAATCTCATTTCTGTATCTGCATACCTCTCATTCATAGTACATAGAGCAGAATAGATCACTAAGTCATTAACTCTTCCTTCTCCTTGCGTAGTAGCGACACTGTGGAATGTGATAGGGATAAATCTATCCACTCTACTTTTATTCCTTGTCGCCTCGAATAATTTTTTGTTTTCTCTTAATTCAGTCATGAATGCATCACTCTGATCGGTACCGCATCGGTGATTCTGAGATGTCCCTATGCTTACCATTAGGAGACAGACTATTAGACTAAAAAATTGGGTATACTTCATTATATTATTATGATTTCTCCAAAAGTAGTTTTTATGGAGAAGAATTCAATGTCTTATTGTTATTTACTGAGACATTTTATGACATTAGGGCTAATTATTTGTCATACATGTTGCTCAATAATTATATACATTTGCAGCACAATATTAATACAAATAAAATAATTTCGTAATATGAGTAAAGTAACTGTTGTAGGAGCTGGTAATGTAGGGGCAACTGTAGCCAATGTATTAGCTCACAAAGATATCGTTAAGGATATCGTTTTATTAGATATAAAAGGAGATTTCGCTAAGGGTAAGGCCTTAGATTCATGGCAGCAAGCGCCGATCGATGGGTACAGTTCTAGAATGACTGGTACATCTGATTATGCTGATACTGCAGGATCTGATGTTGTTATCATTACAGCAGGTATCCCGCGTAAGCCTGGTATGAGTAGAGATGATCTTATCTCAACTAATGCTAAGATCGTGGTATCTGTAACTAAGTCTATACTTAAGTACTCTAAGAATCCTATCATAATCATCGTATCTAACCCGTTAGATGTAATGTCTTATGCAGCTCTCAAAGCGTCTAAGTTAGCGCCTAATAGAGTATTCGGAATGGCAGGTATTCTTGATACTGCAAGATATAGAGCATTCCTTGCTACTGAATTAGATGTCTCTCCTAGAGATATATCAGCGGTACTTATGGGAGGTCATGGAGATACTATGGTACCACTACCAAGGTATACAACTGTAGCAGGTATTCCTGTCACTGAGATGATCACTAAAGGAAAATTAAATAAGATAGTAGAACGTACTAAAAAAGGTGGTGGAGAGCTTGTTAAGTTAATGGGTACATCAGCATGGTATGCACCTGGAGCAGCAGCAGCTCAGATGGTCGAGTCTATTATCAAGGATGATGGTAGAATCTTCCCTGTAAGTGCATGGTTAACTGGCGAATATGGCGTTAAGAATATGTACTTAGGTGTGCCAGTACAGTTAGGTAAGGATGGTATAAGAAAAATCATCAAGTTGAAATTGAATTCTGAAGAGAAAAAAGGTCTTAAGACTTCTGTCAAAGCAGTAAGTTCTGTAATCTCAGATTTCAAAAAAATGAAATTAGTTTAGATAATATATTACAATAAGCAAGATTGGTTGATTTAAAAAACATATTGACAGATCAAGGAGATTCCTTATATGATATGTCATATCAACAACCAGTCTTGCTTGTTTTTCTCAGACACTTTGGCTGCATATTCTGTCGTCAAGCCCTCCAAGATCTATCAGCACATCAGTCTGCGATAGAATCGATTCCTGTACATTTAGTGTTCGTCCATATGGCCAGACCAGAAGTTGCCGACGAGTTTTTTGAGAGTTATAATCTCACTAATGTCAATCATATATCAGATGTCCAATGCAAGATTTATGCAAAATTTGGTCTTGCTAAAGGCAGCTTTAGTCAGTTGTTCGGATTACAAACGTGGATGAAAGGATTCGAAGCTAAGAAAGAAGGATTAGAATTGTCCACTAAGAGGATAGGAGATAGCCTGCAGATGCCAGGTATATTTATACTCAAAGATGGAGCAATCAAAGATCGCTATATCCATAAAGTCGCCTCCGATAGACCTGATTACGAAGCGTTAATTAATTGTTGTAACACGTAGTAAGAACAATACCTACATGCACTATTCGTTAATGAATCAAAGTTTTAACACAGAAGTGATATGAAAGTATATTTGATTTTTATTCTTTGTCTCCCATTCTCATTGTTTTCTCAAGATATGAACGTAGACCTTAAGTCTGATCTTATGTTCTATGGTGATGTGATGACAAGCGCAGAGCTACCAGCTAATAGGCAAAGAGCTTCTAAGGTCTTTGACCAACTGTTAGAAAGTTATTTGGAGGAGATGCCTCCGTCTATTGTGGACTTATCTTTTATAAAGCAACTGACTAAGACCGTCCCAGAAGATTCCCTATTTGCAATATATACTTGGCAAGTAGAGTTAGACAATTATAATTTTGAATATCAAGGTTATGTGTTCTTTAATGATAAGCCGTATCAGAAATTAGTTACAAGGTCTCCATTTGATAGAAGTATGAAGTATGCTTCCCATTCTACTCAAGATTGGTATGGTGCTCTGTATTATAATATAGTCAAGTATGCTGATGGAGAATATCTTTTATTCGGATATAATGCTAATGGAGAATTCAATAATGCTAAGGTCGCAGATGTCTTATCATTCGATGGAGATCAGATAGTCTTAGGTAAGGAGATATTCCAAGATCCTGAGGATACACTGACGTATAATAATAAGATCTACTTAAGCTACTCTGAAGATGCATCTGTCAACTTAAATTATAATCCGGGATTAGAGATGATTGTACATGATCATCTTATACAGAGAATAGGTAGAATGCCAGGACAAGGTCCTACTAACCTTCCTGATGGGACGTATGAAGGCTATGCTTATGTAGATGGCAAGTGGATGTATAACAAGAAGCTTTTTGATCACAGTTATGGCAATGATAATGCTCCGAGACCTAAGCCCGTATTGAATACCAATCGTAAGCTAAAGCCCAAGAAAAAAACCAGGTCAAGACGATAAAGTCACCTTCAGTAATTCTGAATCTGAAGTATCATATCTGAATCTATGATCTGAACGGTACCCGCATATCCACATAATGTTACCTGCGGAGATAAGTAATGGAATTTGATGTTTTCTGAATCTATCAATTTTGGAATCAGCGAAGAACTTCTTTAATGTCTTACGCTTACCATTCATACCATTGGGTAAGAAATCATCACCATCTCTCCATGTTCTTATCAGCAATGTATCATCTAATAGTCTCATCGGAAAATAACTTATGTACGCTGATACATCTGTCACAACAGATACTTTCTCAAATGACAACTCATAATCAAGAAACTTAACGGTTGCCGGTATCTCATCTAATGCTAAGTATGAGACGTCTGTTATTTTTTCAGATTTTTCATTGATAATCAGTGAGTTGCGATCTATAAGGATTGTGTAATCTTCTGTGTGGAACATACTGCCGATGCGATCTAATGCACCTATCATATCTGCAGCCTGATGCCTGTTAAATCCAAATTTCTTAATACTATGATAAAGTAATTGTGCATCCTTACCGATTATTTCTTTAGGTATGGATAACATCTGTTCAGCATGTGTCAATTGAATTTTATCATCTACTAATCGTTCTAATAATCCATCATCCTCATGTCTTCTCATAGAATGATTAATCAGTTTTTCTTCTATATTATCAAAGTGAGAATTAAGTAATGGCATCACTTTGTTTCTTATAAAATTTCTGTCGTAGGTGTCTGTATTATTACTGCTGTCCTCTACGTATGGCACTGCATTGACTTGAGCATAGGATACTATAGCTGACTTAGGATAGGGGAGTAATGGACGTATGATGTTGCCATTTACTTCGGGAATACCTTTTAAGGATTTACCGTTGATGAAATTGAGTGCTATTGTTTCTACATGATCATCTCTGTGGTGTGCAGTAAGAATATAGCCATGATTGAGAGATTCAAAAAATTGATATCTAAATTCATGTGCTTTCTGATGGAAGTTCCCATTATTAGTATCTGCAGTATATTCTGATTTATAGAATGGGATATCGTGGTTGTTACAGTATTTTTCAACAAATAGAGCATCTTGTGTAGATTGTCCATTTCTTGTCTTATGGTCTATATGTGCCACAGCTAATTGGTAATCAGTCTGTTGCATAAGATGCAATAAGACCATGGAATCTATGCCACCACTGACGGCGACAAGAATCCTTTTTTTTATAACAAAAAAATTCTTAGACTTGACGTGTTTTAAGAAGTCATTGATTTCCATTTTCATTATATACCTATCGATTATGAATAGACTGATATTAACTTTGTTAAGTACAATACTAATCATTTTTTCGGCTTGTAAGACTGATACTGCCTCAGATACATCCTCCGCAAACTCTGCTAATGCACAAAATCCAGCATTGAATAATAAGA